>JAVEUB010000316.1:0-3116 GCA_034005785.1 Cloacimonas sp. (SeqCode)
TAGAGCGTTCCATTAATAACATTCTATAATGTGATATCATCTAATTTGTACTTCCATCTAAATACCACGGGTGTTTGATTGATTTCATCCAACCCCTTATAGATGCGAGCAATCAGTTCCTGTTTTGATCCGACCCGTATATGCCTGAGAAATGAGCGTGACGCCTTACTAAAGAACATCTCAATCATGTTGAGCCATGAGCCATGTTTGGGAGTAAAGACAAATTCGAACCTGCCCGGCTTTGAGTGAAGGTATTTTTGTGTTTCCTTGGAAAGGTGCGAAGAATGATTGTCCAAGACTAATCTAATCGACCAATCAGAAGGGTAACTTGAATCAATCAAGTTCAGAAATTCAATGAATTCTAAGCTTCTATGCCGATCTCTTACGACAGAATAAACATGCCCGGTATGAAGATCGATACCGGCAAGCAGTGATACTGTTCCCAGTCTTTTGTATTCATAATCTCTTCCAATATTCGGATAAAGACCAGGAACGGGGGACAGCTGTGCTGCTATGTTTTTTATGGCCTGAATACCTGGTTTCTCGTCAAAACTTATCGTCGTTTTCTTACGCTCAGCTTCTGGCTCTGCATTTATCATCTCAACCTCTTTATACACACAAAGGACATTAGCCATCTTTGCCTCAAATTCAGGATCTCGCTTCTCTAAGTAATATGATACTTTGTGGGGATGCAAGTTTGCCTTATCAAGTATCCTCGTAAGTCCACCTTTGCTCATTCTCATCAGGCAATCGTGGCCATTTGCTTCAGCATGTAGCAGGATATGTTTTACCAGCATGCTGAAAGTCCATGTTTCTGCTGCATACCCCAATTCCTTAGGCGGAGTACATGCCAGGTTTATTACCCATGCTTTTGCATCATCTGTTATTAATGGTCTGCGACCTGGACGGGGTAGGTCATTGAGAGCTTCTAAAACTCCATAGCCTGATGCTTTATCGATACACCGCTCTACTAACGGACGTGTAGTATTCATTTCTCTCGCTATGTCTGATATCCTCTTTCCGTCAATGTAGGAAAGTAATATCTTTGCCCTGAAAACACTTGCATGTTTTTCTGTCCGTTTACTGGCTGTCTTCTCAAGTTCTGCTTTCGCGGATTCACTGACTACCAACGGTAATCTCTTTCTTCTCGGCTCCATGGATATCTCCTCATAAATACAATATTCATTATGAGATGATAATCCAAAACAGAAGTTATGCAACAATATTAATGGTACGCTCTACTAGCAGATCATGTTCTGTTACATAAATACATCTTTTCTATGGCTATTCCGATTACATAATCGCTTAGCCAGATCAGAAACAAGAAAATGATGGCTTTTAATATAAGTTTTTTCATAGTGTTAAAATTGGAAATAAATGAAATTTTCGCTGTCAAGTGAACCAATCAGCATGATCAATATGGTACATATCATGTAAAATGACCATCGTGTGACTATGTGTTTTTGCCCAATATAGTCCGTGAATAACTTGTCTCGCATGAAATACTCTATAACACCTACAATCCCGATCCCAATAATCGAATAAATCAGAAGTTGTTTGGATCCCCAATAAAACCCCGACAGACCATGTGACATCTCATAATTGCTTAATAGTTATAATATAGTAGGATTTCAATGATCTCCCGGCTTGGAAGTTTGGAATACTGGTGCGCCATTTGTGAGTTGAAGCCAGAATATAAAGAAACTTTAAAGTTCAATGCCAGTTGCATAGGCATGTTTATGAAAAGCGGTTTCAGGCGTTGCGGTGATAATCAAATCTATTTTCTGCTCACCGAGAAGGTAATACAGTTTTAAGAGAATTTGTAATTTATCCGGAAAACCCAGCATGGATGATAGTACAAACAGGTCTATATCTCCGCCGCGTTTGTTATCATCGGTACGCGAGCCAAAAAGATACACTCTGGCTTCGGGATCGAAAGATAGGATGATTTTCTTTACTTCTGTAGGTTTGGGTAAGCGCATAACTTTAGCTGAGATACCTTTGGGTATAGGTAAATGTTTGTTGTATAAGTTGATTCAAATATGGTACATGGCTTATTAGCTCTGAAAACATCGGGTGCAAGAGCTCTTCAATATACTCATGTGCAATGAGATTACGAAGTCCGCGCATAGCTCTAATTCTATCTTCATCAATATCAAAACCACGCTTTTGAAACCTGTGAATCACATCTATTAGAGTACCGTCGGAACATAACTCAATCTCTTCAATTGTGCGCAACACTTTCTGAAAAAGAAGGTCTATCAACCGCGCAAACCGGGAAGATAATGCCTCAAGCGCCTCTAAATCATCAAAGCTAAGATTATTAGTTACATCTATTTGCTTGCATTTATCGTAAGAAATCAATAGCCACTGTTGAGCTTTTTCCAAGGATTCAAGGTTTGATTTTAAAATGAGAAGGTATTCATTCATCAAAGTAGAACTCCAAAGCTTCGCCCCGTCGCTTATGCAAGAATGAACATAAGGCGTTAGGGCAACGTAAGGTTTTAGGGGTTAGGGGTTAGGGTTTAGGGGTTAGATGCCAGGGTTTGTTTGATGTGAGAAGAATTGCTTGATAAACAAAAAAGACTTTGCATGCTCCTATTTTGTAGGTGTTGCCGAAGTCTTTCGCACAGCTACTTTGCTGGTTTAATGTTATATCTTTTATCAAGCTGAATGTCATAGTCATTTATATTCCCGCAATCATCAAATTCTTCATTCGTGCAATGGGGACAAATAGCCTAATTCTGTCAATGGTTTTTTTCGGAGGCATTCCCCCATTTTTTCCTGTCATTCCTGCGGAGGCTGGAATCCAGCCCATTTATAATTTACATCACATCTATAGGTTACTTACATTTTGAGACACCACCAGAGCCTATTCTTCTTTAGTGCTTGTTATGTTTTGGAACTAATATAAGTCTTAAATTAGTAATTTATTGTCTTTCAGAGGGCTGGATTCCCGCCTCCGAGCTTGTGCGAAAACGCTTGTCATTCCTGCGGAGGCAGGAATCCAGCCCATTTATAAGTGCTGTAAGAACAGCAGATATATGTCTATACTGCAATGCTTTATTTGTGTCATCCCTAATGGGATTCATCAGGGCTGGATTCCCGCCTCCGCG
>JAVEUB010000317.1:0-3113 GCA_034005785.1 Cloacimonas sp. (SeqCode)
ATCTGAAAGGTTCAGTATGTGTAGCACCTTTTTTTAGATATACCTTGCCAAGCTCGAACAGCTTGATATTGCGCTCTCCGTGGTTCAAATTATAGGCAAGATTCTGCAGCAATTGGGGAATCAGTGTGGTGCGCATAGCGCTCATATTGCTGCTTTGCGGGTTCACCAACCGGATCATTTGCTGCTCTGGACTGCTCTTCTGATAGCCAAGCTTAGCCATCAGGGCTGGCTCGGAAAAGCTGTAGTTCAGGGTTTCATAGCAACCGCGGTTAACTGCATAATCGGCTATCAGTTTTCTAAGGCGATAGGCGTGTCTGTCCATAATTCGTTGCGGAGCAGTTTTAACGGGTACTCTCTCGTAACCATCCAAACGAGCAAGCTCTTCAATCAGATCAATCTCACGCTCCAGGTCAACCCTGCAAGTGGGGATTTCGAAGTAGAGACTATGCACACAATCTGGTTCTTCGGTAAATTCTGTAATCCCTTGTTTAATTTGCTCGCCGTGGTGACAGACAATCTCATTTATATCAGCTATTATCCCCGGTTTCCAAGTGCCGTATTGCACAAAAGTTAAGCCCAATTTATCCAGATAATCTTTGATCTTCTCATCGCTTAAGGGGTAGCCGATCACTTGCGCATAGCGATCAGGGCGGATACCCAAGATAAGCGTATTGCTATGTTTTGGCCAACTGCCATACGCTTTTTCGCCCAATTCAGCACCGGCGAGTTCACAGATTAGCTGAGTTGCCCGCAAAGAGGCGTCTGCAGGGGAGTGATCGCTTAAGTGGCGTTCAAAACGGTAAGAAGAATCTGTGCTTAGCTTATGCTTATAGGATGTTTTACGTATGGAGCCAGGATCAAAAGCAGCGCTTTCCAGCACGATTTTGGTGGTATCTTTGCCAATTGCCGATTGCGCTCCACCCATAACCCCTGCCAAGGCAGAGGCTTTCACCCCGTCGGCAATCACAAGTTCGTCTCCATCAAGCGTGTAGCTCTTGCCATCCAGGGCGGTAAAGGCTTCCTTAGCCTCAGCCTTTCTGATCACAATGGCAGGAATGGTATCGTTTGCTTGAGGGGCAAGCGTGCTATAATCGAAAGCGT
The DNA here is from genome assembly GCA_034005785.1 of Cloacimonas sp. (SeqCode). GTDB lineage: Bacteria > Cloacimonadota > Cloacimonadia > Cloacimonadales > Cloacimonadaceae > Cloacimonas. The sequence goes on from JAVEUB010000317.1 coordinate 1,102, forward strand.
GGAGGGGGTGTCCATATTCCAGCATCACATAATTGGTAATGTCCACAAGGTTATTAATGGGTCTTAAGCCAGATTTGATCAATGCGCTTTTCAGCCACAAAGGTGACTCACCCAAATGAATGTTTCTGAACACGCGGGCAATGTACCGAGGGCACAAATCATGTTCCAGATTAACCAGTTTTAAGGGCTGTTCTTCGCATGCGAAGGTTGCGTCGGGGATGCTTAAATCGGGCAACTTTACCGGTCGGTTCAGTTTAGCAGAAAGATCGCGGGCAATGCCAATATAACCAAGTAAATCAGGGCGATTAGGCGTGATTTCCAGCTCAAACACAGTATCCGGCAGTGCGTATAGTGCATTGGGGCTTATCCCTAAAGCTGTATCAGCGGGTAGTTCAATAATCCCCGCATGATTTTCCGAGATTCCCAGTTCTTTTTCCGAGCACAGCATCCCGTGGGATTCTATGCCCCGAATCTTAGCTTTGCTAATGGTGAAATCAGGTAGTTGTGTTCCAGGTAAAGCGATAAGAGCCATCATTCCAGCATGACAATTAGGCGCACCACAGATAACTTGCAGATAACCCTCTTCCGTTTTTTCGGGATAGTGGTAGCTGCCTATATCAACCAAGCAGCTTCGCAGGTGGTCTGTTTTGGGTACTGCTTCAGCCTTGATAACTTTGGCGCTGATAATGGTGTGGGGAAGAGCAGGCATTGTGTGCACGGCTTCCACTTCAATCCCGGCAAAGGTGAGCAGTTGTTCCAGCTCCTTAGCTGTTTCGGTTAATTCCAGATATTTGCTAAGCCAGTTAATAGAGATGTTCATCGTAATTCTCCTTTGAACTGACGCAGCATCCGCAGATCGTTTTCGAACAGAATGCGCATATCGGGGATGTTATACTTCAGCATGGCTATGCGTTCGATGCCCAAACCAAAGGCAAAACCGGTATATATCTCGGAATCGATGCCAAGCATGTTGAACACGTTGGGATCCACCATTCCAGCGCCACCCATTTCCAGCCAACCAGAGTGTTTGCAAATCCGGCAGCCTTCTCCACCACAGGAAACGCAGGAAATATCAATTTCTGCGCTGGGTTCTGTGAAGGGAAAGAAATGTGGGCGTATGCGGCTGGCAACCTCGGTTCCGAACATAATAGCAGCAAACTGCGAAAGCGTATCCGTCATATCTGCCAGGCTGATGCCTTTATCCACCACCAGTGCTTCCACTTGATGGAACACAGGGGAGTGGGAAGGATCGGGCTTATCGTTACGATAGCAGCGTCCCGGAGAGATAATCCTGATGGGAGGAGGATAGTTTTCCATAGTGCGCACCTGAACCGTTGAAGTTTGGGTGCGCAGTAAGCCACCACCTTCCACATAGAAGGTATCGGCAAGATTGCGGGAAGGATGGTTTGCCGGCGTATTCAAGGCATCGAAATTGTGATATTCATCATCAATATCTGGCCCTTCAGCGATCTCAAAACCCATGGACATAAACACCTCATCTATCTCACGACGGATGATGGTGAGGGGATGAAATCCGCCCCGAGAGCTGTGAATTCCGGGCATGGATAAATCCACCACCGAGGCATTTTCACGGCTGGTCCAGGCGGCTTGTTTCACCTTTTGGTTTTGAGTTTCCAGCAGGGTTTCTATAATCCCACGGCTTTCATTTATCTGATTTCCGAAAGCCGGGCGTTCTTCCGGGCTTAGTTCACGCAATCTACCAAAAAGCCCGTTTAGCAGGCTTTTTTTCCCCAGATACTGGGCTTTAACATTCATGATGTCATTCGGATTCCGGCAAGCAAGGATATCGCTTTCAGCTTGCCGGACGAGTTCGTTTAACTGCTCTTGCAACTATCTGTTCCTTATTATTGGTCAAAAAAGTGGTAAGTGCCCTCGAAAAGACCTAAGCCATAACCTGTCACCTGTCACCTGTCACCTGTCACCTGTCACCTGTCACCTGTCACCTGTCACCTGTCACCTGTCACCTGTCACCTGTCACCTGTCACCTGTCA
>JAVEUB010000318.1:0-3110 GCA_034005785.1 Cloacimonas sp. (SeqCode)
GGAAGCGTATCCGTAACAATGGCATCATCATCGATAAGCTACTCTATTGGGACATTGAACTGGTAAATCACATAGGCAAGGATGTAGTGATCAGATACGATCTGGGAGATGCCCGGTGGATACTGGTATATGACACCAATGATAAATACCTCTGCCAGGCAGAGCTACGCCGGACTCAGCATCCAATGATCCAACTCGCAGAAGATCAGCCCACCTCCTTCAAAGAGCTGCGCAAAGAATATACCGAGATCAAGAAGCTGCAGCGGAACACCGAACGCAAGACCAAGATACTGGTCAGGCAGACTCAGATCGTAGTCGACAGGCTGATGATCCCGATGCGTAAAGCCAAAGCACTCGATGCCAACCCCATCTTCAAGCAACCAGCAATGATTGAGCCACCTAAACAGAGTCGGGATCAGGCGATTAATGCAATGGAAAAGCAGATGGTTAAATCCCTGCCCAAACTCGAACCAATCAGAGTGGACGAGCCTGTAGTTAAGACTGAGGCAATAGTGCCCATTCCCATTCAACCAATCCTGGATGAGAACGATTTAACAATCAAACCCAAGCCCAAAAGCTTTGAGGAAATGCTCAAGCGTGCGGGCATCAGATAAAGGAGGATAGCTTGAAACAGAACAAACTCGTAGCAATAACCAATGTAGTGGAAGCGGATGACTGCATCACCTTCCTGCTCAACCGACCCAAGATGGAGATGGTGGGACTGGGGCTGCTCTTCGGACGACCCGGTCTCGGCAAGACCACCTATGCGCAAAGGATGGCATTCCAGAGAGGTTATATCTATCTCAGACTGGAATCTACCACCACCCCCAAGTCATTTATGGTGTCTCTGCTCAGTGCTCTATACACTAAGTTCAGGATGGGAACCTTTATCCCCTCCGGTACTGCCAATAACCTGCTTCAGCTCATCCTGCGGATACTGGAGGATCACAAAGATACGGTTATCGTAATCGATGAGATCGACTATTCCTTCTCGCACGAAAAGCTTTTAGGAGCGATCCGGGACATCGTGGATGAGACCTTAACTGTGGTTATCCTGGTCGGTATGCAGAACGCAATGGATAGGCTCTCGCAGATCAATGCCCATTACTTCGATAGGTGCAATTCCTTCTATGAGTTCCAACAGATCTCCAGACGGGACTTAGAACTGGTTGCCAGAGAAGTAATGGAGGTTGAGGTAACTGAAGAGGTGATCGAGAAGATCGACTTCAACAGCGGTGGCAACCTGCGTAAAGCCATGAAGGTGATGTACATCATCGAGAATGAGCAAAAGAAGCAACCGGATATCGCAGTCTCTGATATCGACTTGAGTACGGCCTTATGAACCCAACCGAGTTGATCCTGAACTTCGTCAATCTCTACAACCATCCTTTCACAGCAGACTTGGCAGCGGAGATGACGGCTCAAGAAACCAGCCTGGTGGTGCCGATCCTGGAGAGACTCCATAGTGATCAGACTATCAAGCTGATCTCGCCTGAGGATGGCATCTACGTGCGCAGTAACCGCTTCAATCCTGTAGTCGGGTATAAGCAGAAGAGCGAATGGAGATTTGATCCGGCAGCAGCCACTTTTCTGCTGGATCACATCGAGAAAGGCAGATATCATTCAATCAGAGGAGTGGCAAAGGGCTTTCCACGCAGTCGGCAATGGGTGTTCGTTTACATGGAAGCTTTGGCATCTATGGGTATCCTGGACTTTGATGGATGTTATAAAGTCATAACAAGGGATAACCTAATAGATATCGGAAAAACAGTAAAGAAAGGTGCTCTCAGTGATTTAGGAAATCGCTTGATGCCAGTACCGAGAACCTATGAGCCAGTGCCGGGAGAAGACGAAGAGACTCATCTCAGAAGGTTAACTGAAGCTCGTGAAAGAATAGCTGCATTCGAAAAGTGTAAACTTAACATCTAAGGATATCAGGAGCATTCTATGGAACAGGAACTACGGGAAAGACAACTCCGGCAACAAATCCATGCCATCCGGGTCAAGAAGTTCCACTGGCCCCTGGATGGGTTCAAGTTCATCATGAATGGTCTCGGTTTTGGTGAATCGCTCTCGGCACTGTCTGAAGAGCGTCTGCTGGAGCTGAAGTCAATCATGATCAGTTATCGGAAGCATGGGCGTCCCTATGAATTCACCTACGATAAACAAGGGAACTTTATGTTCTCACTCATGAAACAGGCAGCTTGGACTGATTCCGACCTAAGAGCCTTCATGATTAAGCACTATAACAAGAGCCATTGGAACCTGCTCAATAAACCAGAGCGCAGAGCCGTTATCGCTATGCTGCAGAATTACATCAAGAAGCAGGCACTTAAGCCAGAAAACGATAATCAAACAGATAAATAACAACTTTAGAAAATCACCACAAGGAGAACTCACATGGAAAATCAAACCAGACCCAAAGCGAAAGCGACCACAGAACGCACCAAGATCGATGCACAAGGTCGAGCCATCCCGGTCTCTGTAATCAAGTCCGAGATGCTCAAACAGGATACAGTAGTCAACAATACTCTTGATCGGGTAATCAGGCTTCAGAAGCGCATCATCGCCGATAAGATCAAGCTTTATGCGGAGATTGAAAGCTATCTCGAATTCATAGCCAAGAAGAGTGGTATGGAATGGAAAGGTAATGCCGCGTTCACCAGCTTCGATGGCAAATACAAGATTGATATCCGCTTCAAAGAACGTATCGAGTTCGGGCTGGAGCTACAGCTTGCCAAGCAGAAGATAGACGAGTGCATTAGAGCCTGGACAACCGACTCTAACGTTAATCTACGTGCTATCATCAATGAAGCTTTTCAAGTTGATAAGAAGGGAGAGATAGCCAAGTTCCGTATTCTTGCCCTGCGTAAGTACAACATCAAAGACCCGATCTGGAAAGAAGCGATGGAGCTTATTGATCAGGCTATCCAGGTTGTCTCCACCAAGCAGTATGTGTCTTTCTACGCAAGAGATGAACATGGCGAATACAAGATGATCGTCCTCAACTTCACTGCTCTCTAAGCTAAGAAAGAGTGGTAGCGTCATACAAACCGATTTGATAGAAATACGGGAGAATGATTAATGGCACCTATGAATACCAATACTGT
>JAVEUB010000319.1:0-3105 GCA_034005785.1 Cloacimonas sp. (SeqCode)
TCGCGAATATACCTCTGTTAGCGAGCTGGCTAAGATCATGAATGTTTCCGCTACTGAGATTATCACCAAGTTCTTTATGATGGGGCAACTTGTAACGATGAATCAGCGGCTGGATAAAGACTCACTGGAAATGATCTGCGACGAGTTCAAGGTGGAATTCCGCTTTGAAGACGAATACGGCGTGGATATTATTGATCGTGAGCGCGAGCAATACACCGGCGTGGAAGAAGAATTCCGTCCACCAGTGGTGACTATTATGGGCCATGTGGATCACGGTAAAACCTCTATTTTGGATTACATCCGCAATGCCAACATCGTGGCAGGAGAATCCGGGGGAATAACCCAGCATATTGGTGCCTATCAGATTGAAATTAATAAACATAAGATAACATTTTTGGATACTCCCGGCCACGAAGCGATTACCGCTATGCGTGCCCGTGGGGCAAACGTTACCGACATTGCTGTGATCGTTGTGGCTGCTACAGAAGGCGTGAAACCCCAAACCAAGGAAGCTATAGATCATGCCCGTGCCGCAGGTGTGGCTTTGATTGTAGCCATCAACAAGATAGATCTGCCTGGAGCTAATATCGATAGAACCATTGCCCAGCTATTGGAACATGGCGTGTATTTGGAACAATATGGCGGTGAAGTGCCTTGGTGTAAGACTTCTGTGGTAACCGGTGAAGGCATCTTAAACCTGATCGAAGTGATAATCTTGACCGCTGAAATGCTGGAACTTACGGCAAAAACTGAAGTACCTGGCTCGGCTGTGGTGATAGAATCCCAAAAAGACCCCAGAATGGGTGCTGCGGCAACAGTACTGCTAAAAGAGGGAACCTTACAACGTGGGGACATCGTTGTTTGCGGTGCCGTGCATGGTAGAATCCGTAAAATGGAAAATGAGCGCGGCGGCGAGATTAAGATATTATACCCCAGCGATGTAGCCAGAGTTTATGGCTTATCAGATGCCCCCAAAGCTGGTGACATGCTAAATCAGGTGGATAGCGAAAGAACTGCTCGCAGCATTAGTACCGAGCGTCAGCAAATTCGCCTTGAACGCGAAAAGTATCAGAATAAATCCTCGCTGCAGAATATCTTTGCCCGTATAAAAGAAGATCAGATTAACACCTTGAATGTGATTTTAAAGACTGATACGGATGGCTCGGCTGAGGCAATTGCCGATTCGTTCCAGAAGATTTCCAATAGCGAAGTAAGCGTGCACATAATCCACAAAAGCGTGGGCGGAATAAACGAAGCTGATGTTTCTTTGGCTTCTGCTTCGGATGCCATCATTATTGGTTTCCATGTGCGTGCCACTCAGTTAGCGCGCAAACTTGCCGAAGATGAAGGCGTAGAAATCAAGATATATGCGGTGATTTACGATGCTATAGACGATATTCGCAGTGCTTTGGAAGGCATGCTGAAACCAGATTTGGAAGAGAGCGTTATCGGCTCTGCCACTGTGAAGCAAGTGTATAAAATTAAGAAACTGGGCACAATAGCAGGTTGCCAGGTTGACAGAGGAGTTCTGCGCAGTAACTGCAAAATTCGCCTGTATCGCAACGATGTGATGATCATTGAAGATGCCTTAAGCTCGCTGAAACACTATGCCGACGATGTGAAAGAAGTGCGTGCTGGAACAGATTGCGGCTTAACACTGGAATCATTCTCCGATATCAAAGAAGGCGATGTGTTGGAAGCCTATACCATCATCTCGGTAAGCAAGAAACTATCATGAAATCTTTCCGCATCCCCAGGCTGCAAGAAGAATTGAAGAAGCTCTTCAATATTGCCTTGTCGCAAAAAATAAACGATCCCAAGCTTGATTGGGTGCAGATTACCGAAGTAATAATATCCAAAGACCTTCGCTATGCGAAGCTATATTATTCCCATTTCAACAATCCCAGCAGCCATGAGAAAATCAGAGAAACCCTGATTAAAACTTCCGGCTTCCTAAAAAAACAAATAGCAGGAGCACAACTTATGAGAACAATCCCGGAATTATCCTTCTTTTACGATGAAACCGAAGACCGTGCTGAGAAAATGGACAGCCTTCTGGCCAACCTTAAAGATGATTACAGTGACGATGATGCCGATTACGATCCAGATATCGATATCGACGATTATTTGGATGATGACGACTACTTTGATTTCGAAGAAGACGAAGATGACTATGAAGATTTCGAAGATGACGAGGATGAGGACGAGTAATCTAACCTTCCTTAATCCATAAAACCAGTTAATTTTACCTGAAACAAATAAATCGCCAGCAGTGGCGATTTTTTTCCTTAGAGGAACCATGAAAGATATTGTCCAACAAATGCTTATGCAGGCGCAACAAGCAAGCAGGATAGCTATTACTACCCATGTGAACCCTGATGGAGATGGCTTTTGTGCGGCTTTGGCTTTGCAAAAGATTATTCAGGAACTTGGCAAAGAAAATCTGATCGTAACCGATGACGATGATCTGGAACGCTATCAATTTCTGCTTACCGATGATAGTTCTCGTGTACGCCAGTTTAGCAGCTTGTCCACGCTGGAAACCAAACAGTTTGATTTGGTTATAGTGCTGGATTGCAACAGTTATGATCGCATCGGGGAACGGCGCGCTTTGGTAGATAATGCCAAGTATGTAGCTGTGTTTGATCACCATGTTCTGGAACATGAACCGATAAATGCCGATTTAAGTATTATCGAGCCTGCTTATGTATCTGCAGGTGCTATTATCTATGAGCTATTTAAACCGCAAATTCTATCCATGCAAGAAGTTAACCGTATCTATGTGGCAAATTGCATCTATACCACAATTTTGAACGACACGAATAACTATAGCAATGCCAATACCAATAGCGCTGTGTTTGCTATAGCTGCCGAGCTTAGCGACATTGGCAGCAAAGCTCATGAGCTTTACAAAGAGTTTTTCATGAATCATGCTGCCGAAGAAATGCGCTATGTGGGCGATACTTTGGCTACCATCGAGCTGCATAACAAACGCAGAGTGCTAACAATGTATTCTACTATGGAAATGATGCAGCGCAACCAGCTAAACCCCGATAGCGTGATGAACATAACGCGTTGGGTGCAAGGCGTTAAAGGCGTAGATCG
>JAVEUB010000320.1:0-3073 GCA_034005785.1 Cloacimonas sp. (SeqCode)
CTTCCGATCTTAAAGGCTGAATGGTCCCCACCACATGGTTAACCGCGGTGGTCATAAACAGAATTGTATCTTTGCGAATGGCGTTTGTAAGCTCTTGCAAATTGATAAAGCCTTCGCTATCAGCGCTTAAATAGCTTACTTCAAATCCGTTTTTCTCCAGATAGGCAGCATTGGTTAGCATATCTGGATAATCCACCACGGACACAATTACGTGCTTGCCTTGTGCGGCATTGGCAGTAGCTATACCCTTGATGGCAATGTTATTAGCCAGAGTTCCACCGCCCGTGAAATGGATTTCCTTAGTTTCTGCACCTATGGCTTTGGCAATTGTTTCCTGCCATCCGGCAATATCCTCATTTATGGTTTCTCCGGTGCTGATAAAAGTTCCCGGATACCAGAATTTCTCGTCAAAATAGGGCTGCATGGCACTTAGCACTTCCGTGGCAGGACGCGTAGTGATGCAATTATCCAGATAAATTCTTCCTGCTTTCATTTATTTTTCTCCTTTCCAGGTATCGTATATGGACTCTAATGTATGTGTGGATAGCAGCTTCTGCACTTCACCACCCAATTGGCTGAAAAAGCTACTTAACGGACAATTGCCCTTGGGGCAAAATCGCGTGGAAGCTGAGTTACAAGTGGGATCCAGAGAATCATCCTGTACTGCGGCTAAAACTTGCATTAAACTTATCTCACCAGCCGGTAAGGCAAGGCTGTAACCACCCCGCGAACCAGCACTGCTGATGATTAAACCTGCATTTTTCAAATTCCCCAGCAAGCGCTCGATGTATTTCTTTGGTAAATCCTGCTTATCGCATATCTTTTGAGCGCTAACAGCTTCGGTGGGGCTGTCCGCAATCTCCAGTAAAGCTCTCAGTGCGTATTCTGTACGAGTATTAACCGCCATTTATATCTCCTTGTATGAGTCTCTATAGAATACATACTAATTTGATATGGATTCCCGTCAACTCTTATTTTCAAGGCTGGAAGATTGAACCACCGGATTCATCAGGTTAGTTCACAGGATTTATCCTGTAGTCAGGAAAGGAGGAAGGTTGTAGGGGCGAGTTGCACTCACCCAAGATTCGGAATATATGGCTGCGTACAGCCAAATTCATACAGAAGACAACATCAGTCACGGAAGTTTTCAAGATTGGCCAACAACTTAACTCAAGCTTAAACTTGGACTTTATAAACAGCAAGGTGTGTTACTTTTTTATGGTGTGCCTTTTCTTGGATACTTGCTTTTGCACCTCTTGTCCCTTCTTGATCCACAGGTCGTTCAAATCAATAGTTGGTAGTATATAAGGAGGAGCTGGATAAAACGAAGTGACTGTTTGTAGGTAAGCACGAAGGTTGTTGTAAGTGATCCCTACTGAAGAAAATTTGGCTAATTGCGTAAATCCATCACTATCACAAGGAAGGGATCTATCAATTTCAAAATCACCTGCTACTCGAACATTGATTTGGTATCCTGCACTTTGTTTACTTGCTGCTACCTTTACCTTTACAGTATAGAAAACACGCAATAAATGATCGTCTTCATTGTTAATATACAAGTCAAAATCAATATCTAACTCATTAACTGCTCCCCCAACTGCATCATCTGGTGGGATCACCAACACTCCTGTCTCCAATACTGTGAAAGCAAGTTGTTGCAATTCACTTTGTTTAATATCCATTACTTACCTTCTTGTGATCACTGCATTGCTTCAACGTACCAGAAAGTTCTTTTGTGAATTCATTGAAGTTATATACTTTGGTTTTCTTGGTCTCATACAATGGAAATGATTGATGGTCGAGTTTAATCTCCGATTCTTTGCTGATATCTTGGATATCCAAACCAAAACGAATATTGAATTTTTGTGAAATCCCAGCTAACATAGATAGATTTATAAGCTTGTTCGAATTGTAAACCTGGCTTAGGTAAGCTGGATTAACTCCTGCAGCTTCTGCTAATTGTTTTTTTGTAATGCCGTGTTTCTTGCGATATTCATCAATCTCAATTATCAGCTGTGTGTTCATGACGATTGCCTCATATCGAACTATATTCTTGGCTATTGCCTTGCCAAGAAGCTCATTAATGTTCACAGTCGAGCTCATAACTTATCACCTTTTCAATTGCGTTTTTTTCTTTATAGCTCATGCTATCTGTTTTTTTCTTTCTATGAATGAGAGAAATAATGACCTTCCTATACTCTCCATTCCCATCTCTACATTGAAGCTCTCTACAGTACAATCTATCATTGAATCCTTTGTCCATGAACTTCATTGCTGTAACTCTCTCTTTACTTGACTCTAAACGATACAATGCATCCTGATAAGCTCCGTACATTACGACTACGTAAACAGCCAAAAATTTACTTAATCTGTAGCTGACATCACCCTCGATATATCCTTTCTTATCACCTTTACCACCCAACAATTCTAAGAAATCTTGCACTAAGGAAACTCGTACGAAAAGTTCAACTCGTTCCTTACTGTTGCTGAACACATTCTTAAAGTTAGGAAGTATGTTCTCTATACGCACTGTCGACTCACACATACAATTTACCCATAGATTAATTCCTGTCAAGACAAATCTTCATTTCACTACTGATTAATGAGATACGATCTCATGTGTGTAGTCTCTTTTCTAATAATCAAGCTTTCGGCACCTTCATATTTACTTTTTCATTTTCTTCGGTTTGTCATAAATAGTAGTATAAATACGATTCATCCAATCGACCATAACTCTAAGACCTACTGTAAAATTTTCAGTGTTGTTAGAGTATAATCAGTTTACGGGTAATGGGGCTTTCGCCTTGCACCTGCACTTTAATAAAATAGATGCCGGCAGCACTGCGCTGGCCAATATGGTCTTTGCCGTTCCAGCGGTAGGAATCGCCGTCCAGCAGCTTGTAGCTATGCACTTTCTGCCCTTTGAGGTTGTAGATGGCAATCTCAGCGCTCTGGTTTTTCAGGTTTTGAAAGCAGAATTCCAGGTTTTGCTGTTGCGAAAAAGCCACAGGATTGGGATACAGGCTAACTGATACAGGCAGTAGCACTTGGTCGTTATTGCTTACTATAACCA
>JAVEUB010000047.1:0-12499 GCA_034005785.1 Cloacimonas sp. (SeqCode)
CAGGCTTCTGAAACTACCGATGCTAAAGTAATCACCGAGATTAATCTGAAAGCAATTAATACCATGAAAGATTTGATTAAGGTTCAGCCCGACAATGCTTTGGCATATTTGAACATGGCTACAATCTATCTTGGTCAGGGGAAATTCGGCGATGTAGAAACCAATGCCACCGTCGCTACCCAAAAAGACCCCACATTGTATCTGCCCTATGTGTATCTTAGCACAGTAAGCCAGAATAAAGGAACCGCAGATTACAACCGCTTTGCAGAACTGGAACAAAAAGCCGCCAAAGCCGTTGGCAAACAAGCAAATACCTTGAAAAAGGATAGAGATAATGCACGCAACGCAGCGGTAAATAACTTCCGCAAAGCTGCTGAATACCTGGGTATGGCAAAATCCCGTGCCACTGATGCTGAAGCCATAACCGATATTAACAGCCGTCTTACACGCGTCAATAGCCTTATCAGTAGCGCCTCGGGATACTAAATAAATAGGGGAGAAGCTAAGTTTTCTCTACCTGCAACAATAATTACTAAAGAAAGCCTGGTGTAATGCCAGGCTTTCTTTGTAGAGTTGGAAGGTTGGAAGGTTGGAAGGTTGGAAGGTTGGAAGGTTGGAAGGTTGGAAGGTGACTGCCACATGAATGTAGCAGAACCAACCGACTAAAGATCGGTGTTCCACTTGTTGTTCCACTTGCTATGCAATCTCACTGGCGAAGCCTCTCACTGCAAAGCTCTCACTGGCGAAGCCTCTCACTGCATAGCTCTCATCACAAAGCGCAGCCGTTTCTACTTGACAGAAAGGGCTATTACAAATGGTGTGAGCTAATGAAAATACATAAAGCAATAGCACTTTTCTCAGGCGGTTTGGATAGCATCTTAGCCGTTAAATGGATGCAGAGTCGAGGTTACACAGTGTATCCAGTGTTTTTCCGCGCTCCGTATTTAAAGGCAGAGCGTGCCCTACATTATGCTGAGCAGAACGAGATAGAACTGGAAGTGGTGGATGTCTCAAGCGAGCATTTGCAGCTTTTGTATAAGCCAGTTTATGGTTTTGGTAAATGGCTAAATCCATGTATCGATTGTCATGGTTTCATGTTTCGCAAAGCTGCAGAAATGTTGGCAACAAAGCAGGCTGATTTCCTTATTTCCGGTGAAGTATTGGGTCAGCGGCCAATGTCCCAACGGCGTGATGCGCTGGATAGCGTAGGCCGGTTGAGCGGAGTTAAAGATTTGCTAATTCGCCCTTTATCGCAATTGCATTTATCCGATACGAAACCAATTCGCGAAGGCTGGGTGGATAAAGAAGATATGCTTGATTTTCATGGCAGGGGACGCTATGCTCAATTGAACCTGGCAAAGCAGCTTGATGTAACGAGTTTTCCTGCTCCGGCTGGAGGTTGTTTATTAACAGATCGCAATTACTGCTTGCGCTTACAGGATTTAATAGAGAGAAAGCAGGAAACTTTAGAAAATTTAGAACTACTGGCTTATGGCAGGCATTTCCGGCTTTCGGATAGTCTAAAGCTTATTATTGGAAGAGACGAAGCAGATAATAATGCCCTGGAAAGCTTGTTCCACAATGGCTACAGACTTTTAGCCAAAGGCATATTTGGGCCTTTAGGATTGCTGATTGGTGACGAACCGGATGACCATTTACTACAGATTGGCTTGCAGATATTTTTGCACTACCATCCCAAGGCAGAACAACAAGATGTTGTTACGGTGCAACACTATGAAAATGCCCAACCTGTAAACATGGCACATGAATATAAAACAGTTAAAGCCGATGTTGAATTGGCTAAACAATACCGTTTATCTTATGATTAAAGGACAAGAATATGATTAAACTGGAAACCTATATACTGCTTCAAGAATTCCAGACTAACACTTACCTACTTTGGGACGATGATAGCAAGGAAGCCATCCTGATTGACCCCTCCATGCCTGATACTAAGCTGCTGGACAGGATTAGGCAATTGCAGCTCAAAGTAAAAATGGTAGTTAACACGCATGGTCATGGAGATCACATTGGTGGCAACAAATACTTTGCCGATGCGCTTTCCTGCCCTCTTGCCATCCACACCGATGATGCTGCCATGCTAACAGACAACAAGAAGAACTTCAGTGAGTTTATGGGCAGCCCCGTGCCTATCCTGGCGGCGCAAGTGCTGCTGGGTGATGATGATGAGATTTTACTGGGTAAGCTCATATTGAAGGTAATTCACACCCCAGGCCACACCAAGGGCGGGATTTGTTTGTGGGTGGATAAATATTTGATTAGTGGTGACACGCTATTCGAACAAAGCATTGGGCGAACCGATTTTCCCGGAGGCAACCACAAGGCTATCATTAAATCTATCGTAGAGAAGCTATTGGTGTTACCTGATGATGTTATTGTGTTCCCAGGGCATGGGCCATCTACGACCATCGGCTTGGAAAAAGCCAATAACCCCTTTCTACGTTAGGAGAAATGTTTGCATAATAGAATCCTGATCCTGGATTTCGGCTCTCAATACACCCAACTGATTGCCCGCAATTTGCGTAAACAGCAGGTTTACTGCGAAATTCACCCCTTCAATTATGCGATTGAGAAAATTCAAGATTTTGCCCCACAAGGGCTTGTCCTATCCGGTAGCCCCTATAGCGTAAGCAATCCTCAGGCACCTATGCCTGACAAGGGTGTTTGGACTTTGGGCATACCTATTTTGGGTATCTGTTATGGGATGCAACTGGTGGCATTTCAGTTTGGCGCAACAGTGCAAGCAACAGATAAGCGAGAGTATGGGTTTGCCGAGCTGCACAAAGTAAAACAGGATCCTCTGCTTTCTGGTTTGGAAGAAATAGAACAAGTATGGATGAGCCATGGAGATGCAATAGTTCAATTACCGGATTGTTTTGAGATTTTAGCCAAAACCTCCAGCTCGCCTCATGCTGCTTTCAAGCATAAAGAATTGCCCTTCTATGCGTTACAGTTTCACCCCGAAGTGGATCATACTCCCTGCGGAGCAAGACTGCTGGCAAATTTCCTGTTCGATATCGTAAAGCTTGAAGCAGATTGGACTGCCGGTTCGTTCATCAATGAAACTCTGGATAGCATTCGCAAACAGGTTGGCAATAAACGTGTGATTCTTGGCCTCAGTGGCGGGGTGGATTCCTCGGTGGCAGCGGTGTTACTGCATCAGGCAATTGGTAAGCAATTGGTGCCCATATTTGTAGATAACGGTTTGATGCGCTATAAGGAAGCCGAACGCGTGAAGCAGATGTTTACCTGCTATCCCCAGCTTGAAATCCGCTTTGTGGACGCAAGCAAAGTGTTTTTGGATAAGCTGCGAGGGGTTACTGATCCCGAACAGAAACGCAAAATTATCGGGGCGACCTTTATTGACATATTTGATTCCGCTGCCCGTGAGTTCAGCGATGTGGAATTTCTGGCGCAAGGCACATTGTATCCCGATGTTATCGAAAGTGTATCCTTTGCCGGGCCATCGGCAACCATTAAAAGCCATCACAACGTGGGTGGTTTGCCGGAAATGATGAAACTGAGTTTGGTGGAGCCGCTACGAGAACTATTCAAGGACGAAGTGCGAGAAGTAGGGCGTTGCCTGGGCTTGCCTGATGAGCTTATTTCCCGTCATCCCTTTCCAGGGCCTGGGTTAGCTGTAAGGATTATCGGGGAAGTGGATGAAGAGAAGGTGCGCATCCTGCAAAGGGTGGACGAGATATTTATCAGCGAGCTGCGCAGGCAAAACCTGTATCATACCACCTGGCAGGCATTTGCGGTGCTATTACCGATCAGCAGTGTAGGCGTTATGGGGGATGAACGCACCTACGAGCAAGTATGTGCCTTAAGGGCTGTGAACAGCGTGGATGGCATGACTGCGGACTGGACATTTCTGCCCCATGCCTTCCTGAAACATGTGTCCGGACGCATCAGTAACGAGGTGAAAGGGATCAGTAGAATCGTGTTCGACATCTCTTCCAAACCACCTGCCACCATTGAATGGGAATAAATTTGAAATGATAATGCTTTGCGATAATAAGTGCTTAGCAAGTGAAGTAAGTATTGGGCAACATATTTCTCTTGACAAAAAAAGCCAGTTGCAACTTAGTGCTTTTATCAATGTACATTTGAACGCGCTGGGGGCGTAGTTCAGTTTGGTTAGAACGTCTGCCTGTCACGCAGAAGGCCGCGAGTTCGAGTCTCGTCGCTCCCGCCATCAATTTAGACGCCTTAGGGCGTCTTTTTTTGTGGCAAAGCAACTAGTGCCAACACACCAGCTTGCATTACGCCATCAATACGCCACCAATGGGCGTGTGACCCTTAATGGTGGCGTATTGATGGCGTAATGCATGCTGGGAAGTTATATAAAAAAACATCAACAAATTAGCATGAAGATGAACATAATCTTCATGACAATTCAGGTAATATGAAAGCTTTATTCACCATCTACAATGCCATCATTGAGGCTGTATATTTCCTCTGCTATCCCTTTTTGCTTGTTTTGTTAAAAGCAAAAAACTATAGGGAGGCTATGCAAGCTACTGGCGCAGATACAAATAAAGGAATCTTGATTCATGCCGCATCTATGGGTGAGGTTAATGCGGTTAAACCCCTCATCTTGCGTTTGGTGGAAGCATATCCAGAAACCAGAGTTTGTATTACCACCAGCACTGTAACGGGTCTTAAGCTGGCTAAAGATATCTCACCCCAGGTTTTTGCCTATCTTTCCTGCCTGGATGTAGCTCATTTGCGTAAAAAGCAGTTAAGCGCTATCAATCCGGGTTTGATCTGTATTGTGGAAACGGAAATCTGGCCAAATATGCTGGCTTGGGCTGCACGCAACAGGGTGCCAGTAGTGTTTCTAAATGCCCGCATGTCCCTGCGTTCTTTGGGTCGCTACCGGTATTTGAAAGGCTTGTTAGTGGTGTTGGGAAGCAGCATTAAAGCAATTATGGCGCAAACTAACGCTGATGCAATGCGCTTTGAGCAGATCTTCAGTGCTCCTGTTATAAGTGCCGGTAATTTGAAGTTTTCCTTGCAGTTAGCCGAGTACGATGCGCAGCAGTTACGTTCACAGTGGAACTTTGCCAGCGCAGACTATATCCTGTGTTGGGGTTCTTCCCGCCCCGGTGAAGAAGCATTACTGCTGGGGATCTTGCCCCAATTGAGAGCCGTCATCCCCAAACTGAAGCTGATAATTGCGGTTCGTCATTTGCAGCGGATGCCGGAAGTGCTAACTCTATTGAAAGAAACGGATTATCGCTTGTTTTCAGATCTCGAAACTGATACGCAAAAGCAAAGTACAGAGATCTTGATAATTGATGAAATGGGTGTATTGGACAAAGCCTATGCTATCTCTGATCTTGCTATTGTGGGTGGTTCTTTTTACGATTTTGGTGGCCACAATCCACTGGAACCAGCATTCTATTCAAAACCCATCATCATCGGCAAATATCATCATTCTTGTAAGGAATCGGTGAAGAAACTGTTGGACGGACAGGGGATAATCGTCTCGGACGCAGATATTCTTGCCAGTGATATACTTAAGCTTAGCTTCAAGCAAGCAAGAAGCAAGGAACTGGGAGTAAATGCCAAAAAGGTCTTAAGCGATAACTCAGCGGCATTGGATAATCATCTGGAGATTATTAGAAAAATCTGGGAGACAAGATGAGAGAAGCCATGTATTGTCACGCCGAAGCTTTTGCAGCTAAAGATGTTAGACAAGCTGAACACCTAATTCGCTGTGATCTTTGCCCTCGTGCCTGCTTGTTAGCTAATGGGCAGATAGGTTTTTGCAAGGGGAGGAAAGTGATAAATGGAGTGCTATATGCCATAAATTACGCACAATGCGTAGCAATTGCTATGGACCCAATCGAAAAAAAACCTCTGTATCATTACAATCCCGGCACGCAAATTGTATCTTTGGGCCCAAATGATTGTAATCTGGACTGCTCCTTTTGCCAGAACTGGCAGATAAGCCAGCACGAAAGCCCTACAGAGACCATTGGAATTGAGGAACTTGAGGCAATTGTTCGCGCGAATAATCCGCCTCAAGTGGCTTTTACTTATTCTGAACCCACGATGTGGTATGAGTATATATACGATTTAGCTGCCTTTGCACCAGATATTCAGATCGTGCTGGTGACCAATGGCTATCTGAATGAGAAGCCCTGGAAGCAGATGATGAGCTTGGTGAAAGCGGTTAATATTGACCTGAAAGCATTTACAGACGAATTTTATCAAACTCAATGCAGTGGGCATTTGGAACCGGTGAAACGTAATATCAGGATAGCTTTTGAAGCGGGAGTGCTCGTTGAAATTACCACACTGCTTATTCCTGGATTAAACGATAAGAAAACTGAGATTGATGCCCTTGCGGCTTTTATCGCGAAGATAGATGCAGAGATTCCTTTGCATATATCTGCCTACCACCCCTGTAACCGGCTACAGATACAAGCTACTACGGACAAAGAAGTGCTTGCAGCATGTGATATTGCAGCGCACCATTTGCAGCATGTGTATGCTGGTAATGTGTATCTGCCCAAGTATTCGCAGAAAAGTAAGTAAATGCCCTGGAAGATAATTTTTAAAGAATTACGTCTTGCTGATTTCGTGCTAATTGCGCTGGTGTTGGTCTCCATCTTTTGGACAGCTCGCTATTTCTCCACGCAAAAACAGCAGGATAGCGTTTACGTTTACAAAGATAATGCCTTGCTTGGAGTTTATAGCCTGGATAAAGCGCAGACGATAACCCTTGATGAGCATAGCAGCATAGAAATAAAGGACGGTAAGGTGCGTATGAGCAAGTCTGATTGCCCCGATAAACGCTGCGTTAAACAAGGATTCAGCGCTTCCATGCCGATCATCTGTCTGCCTAATCATCTCATCATCGAAATTAAAGCCTCCGATGAGGCAAGAAAACTAATCCTGCACTAAGGAAAGATAAATGCTCAATTTCGCACTTTACGTATCAAATCATGGCTATGGACATGCAGCGCGCATCAGTGCTCTGGTAGAGGAATTGATTCAATACGGCGTCTTTTGCCATATCGTGAGCAAGAAACCGGACTTTCTGTTTGCCAATCTGGACCAGAACTATTTTGCCCAATACAAGCGCAGTATCGATTTTGGGGTGGTGCATGGACCAAATCTTACCGTTGATAAAGAAGCCACGATTAGCAAGCTGTTGGATTTGTTTTCCCGACGCAATGAACTTATGGCGTTGGAAACGGAATTCTTAAGAGAAAAAAAGATAGATTTAGTAGTCTGTGATGCCCCTTACATGTGTTTCGATTTTGCGGCATACACTGATATTCCCGCCATAGCCATCAGTAATTTTGATTGGCATCACATCTATAGTAATTTGTTTAAGGATGAGCCTTTGCTTGCCCCTGTACTAAATACAATTTGGGCTTTTTACCGCAAAGCAGATCATTTCCTGCGGTTACCCTTCAGTACCGATGCCAGCGTAGCTGCTTTGGGTGGAGGAGAGAAGTGTGGACTGTTAGCCCGTAAAAAGAATGTATATGCCGACCTGAGAAAATATTGGGGACTGGGCGACTCAGAAAAGTTGCTGCTGGTGATGTTTGGCGGAGAAGGCAGTATGGATTTGGATTATGAAGCGGTTTGCGCCGGATATCAAGGCAAGGTTATCTCTACAAATGCTTGTGTAAAAGCTAAGAATCACATACTTGTGGCGGAAGATGATGATTTTCTGGATCTGATCTACAATGCTAATGTAATTCTGTGTAAGCCAGGCTATAGCACGTTAGCAGAGGCAGTTCAATTCGGTAAATTCATTGTTTACTGTCCCAGAAGGAATTATCCTGAGGAATTAGCGTTAATTGCGGGTTTAACAAACTATCCTAACTGTTTGGAAGTGGAAAGCCTTCAGCTAAGCGCTAAGCAGTGGAAAACGTTGTTTGCAGGTATTGTGATAAAGCCATCCACCAAAAGGATTTACAAGAACAGTAATCGGGATATTGCAGCTAAAGTGATGGCGCAATACCTAAAGCTTGTTTGGCATGATGCTAAGCTGATAAGTGTGTTTGATCTGGGTACTAACAACCTGAATTATGTCCTGTTCGATTTGCTTAGGAAGAAGGTAGTCCATCGGGTTTTTCTTACAACAGGTTTAGGACGGAACTTCAATAATGGTAAACTGCATGCAGGCAGCATCAGAGCCGCAAAAAAGGAAATGCAACCGCTGTTAGAGCTGGATAACTGTCTGGATTCGGAAAAGGTGTTAATTGCCACTGGCGTAAATAGATTGGCAGAAAATGCAACAGATATACTTCATTGGGTACTGAAGAAATTCAATATTACCGGCAAAGTAATAAGCGCAGAGGAAGAGATTCGCTATGTGAAAAGCACAGCTATTGCGCTCGGAAGTGGGGAAGAGGCAAGTTTGGCAGTTGATATTGGCGGAGCAAGCACAGAATTTATCAAACTGCACAGCCATTTCCTTGATAAAGGGCACAGCCTCAATCTTGGTTTGCTGCAGCTATTAAGTAAATTTGGTGATGACGTTGTCAGCGCAAAGAGAGAAATAAGCCTGTGCCTTAAGAGGCTGCCATATAAGCAGATAAATAGTATTATCGGGGTAGGGCTAACTTTTACTTACCTGGCTGCAGTTATCTATAAGGTAAATTACAGCCTAAAAGATGAACTGCATGGTAAAAGGATAACTTTATCTCAATTATCATGCTTAGCAACTGCAATAGCTGAAAAGCGGGTAACAGAGTATTTACCCTACTTACTTGATGATTCATATCTGCCAATACTAAAGCTTAGTTCTGCCTTTTGCATTTCTCTGCTGGACAGATTCGCTGCTTCTGAAATAATAGTCTGCAATGATGGGATTTCAGTCGGCTACGCTTTATCCCAACAAAAGAGAAGGAAACAAACGAAAATAAACGCATGAAATATTACATCGAAACCTACGGTTGCCAAATGAACGTGGCAGATAGTGAACTAATTATATCCATCTTAAACAGTGCAGGTCATACCGCTGTTACAGATATAGAGCAGGCGGACTTGCTGCTGTTTAACACTTGTTCTGTAAGAGCGCATGCCGAACAACGGGTTTTGGGTAGAATCAGCAATGAAAAACACCGGAAAAAGCATAATCCCCAGCTCAAAATAGCCCTGCTTGGCTGTATGGCCCAACGGATAGGGAAGAGCTTGCTGAAAACTGATTCCGGAATTGATTATGTAATTGGAGTAGATCAGTATGATAAACTGCCGGCAATGCTTGCAGCGGAAGAACACTGCTCTTTGCTGTTAGATTTTAATTCCGCCCAGGTGTATCAGGATTTGATGCCTACCCATCAGAACAAGACTTGTGGCTTTGTTACCATTATGCGTGGCTGCAACAACTTCTGCAGCTATTGCATTGTTCCCCATGTGCGTGGCAGAGAACGCAGCCGTCCCTGGAAGGATATCGTATCGGATGTCCAGAGTGCTGTTGCACAGGGCTTGAAGGATATTACGCTATTGGGGCAAAACGTTAATTCCTACCATGATGGCGAGCTGGATTTCCCGATGTTGTTAAAGCGACTGAACGGTACAAATGGGCTTGAGCGGCTTAGGTTTATCACCTCACATCCGAAGGATTTATCCGATTCCCTTATAGAAGTGATGGCCAATTCAGATAAAGTGTGCGAACATATACACTTAGCCATGCAAAGCGGCAATGATAGAATACTTGCTAAGATGAACCGCAATTATACTGCCAAGCATTTTTTGAGCCTGGTGTATAAACTTCGTAAAGCTATGCCAGAGATCGGAGTAACCACCGATATTATATGTGGATTCCCTTCCGAAAGTGTGTCTGAATTTGCCGATACGCTGGCGATTATGCGTGAAATACGTTTTGACTATGCCTTTTGCTACAAATACAGCCCACGTGAAGGAACTGCTGCTGCGCTCTATGAAGATCAAATTCCGGAAGCCATCAGGCTATCCCGGCTGCAAAGCATGATAGACCTGCAGCACAGCATAACTTTGGAAAAATATTCAGCCATGATCGGCCAGACGGTGGAAGTATATGTGGAAGATTTTAGCCGTAAGAGTGCAGCTCAGGTTTCGGGTAAAACACGTGATTTTAAAATTGCAGTACTTAGCGGTGACGCCAGTGACATTGGTAAACTTAAAAAGGCAACCGTGATTAAGGCAAGTGCAGGCACGCTCATCTGTCCTTGAAGTCCGAGCCATTGGTGTTGGCTTAAGGCATGTTATGTAAACTTGCATACATTAAGCATAAACCTATGACCGGTAAAGACCTATCCCCCACACATCAGTAAGTGTGAAGTTAGAATAACTGATATATATAACTGGAGAAACAATGAAAAGTATGACAGGATTTGGCAGCGCCAGACTCAGCCGTTTAGGCATAGATATAGAATTGGAAATTAAATCCGTGAATGCACGATACTTGGATTTACGGCTATACCTTCCCCGTGAGCTTAGCTTTTTTGAGTTGGTGATCCGTAAACGTATTCCTGAAGCGTTGGGACGTGGAACCGTAGAAGTAAGGATAAACTACAGCGATCACCGTGAACCAAAGCTGCGCCTTGATGAAACTAAACTGCTGAAATACAAAGAATTAACCAATGCTGCTGCTAAACTCATTGGGCAGGAATCTAACGTATCCATTGAGTTCCTGCTTCAAGAACCAGGGGTGATAGAAAACGTTAATAACCTTTTGGAAGATACAGACTTAGCTGCCATGCTGGAAGAAGCTCTCACTGTAGCAATAGCCAAAGTAAGAAGTTCCATGGAAGTGGAAGCAGGACAGATGGTGGAAGTCTTAAGTAAATCCATGCAAAATATAAACGATGCCGTTGATGGTATTCAGGCACTTAGCAAGCCCTTTAAAGAAGAGCTGTACCGTAACATGCTGAAGAGGGTGGAAGAAGTAGTAGGCACATACAAGCTGGAAAACATTGAACAGCGCATTGTGCAAGAACTTGCCATATATGTAGATAAGTATGATATTGGCGAAGAAATAAGCCGTTTGAAAGCGCATTTGAGTACGTTTATGAATACGCTGAAGGGAACTGGCGATATAGGCAAAACGCTCAATTTTATTATTCAAGAGATGCAGCGTGAAGCTAATACGCTTGGCTCCAAGTTCTCTACTTCCAAGAGCTTCCCCCTTGTGTTGATTATTAAAGAAGAGATCGAAAAATGCCGGGAGATTGTGCAAAATGTCGCCTAAACCTTTACTTAGCTGGAAATCCTGGCCACTGCTGGAGCGACCCAAAACTTCGCTAGTTCTTATTGCTTTTCTCGTATTATTGGCAATCATCTTGTACAGTATAACTGTTCTGTCCTGGGCACAGCCAATATACTATTATATTGGGATGCTGCTGGTGCTGGTAAACTTGCTCCCCTATTTTATTCAAACGGAGTATGAACTTTATGAAGACCGTTATCTGGCAAGATACCTGTTTATCAAGATTAGCCGTCCCTATTCCGATTTTGGCTGCTTCTATCAGGATAAACGCGGGATTATGCTCTCCACTTTTAAAATGCCTCGCAGATTGGATGCTTTCAGGGGGCAATCACTACGTTTTTCCAAAGACAGGCAGGAAGAAACAGAATTAATAAGCATCTTAACCACTAAAATCGGTAAGAAATACTAAGGTTATAACCATGAAAGACAACAAGATGACTAAGAGATTATTAAGTATATTATCCAATACGCCAGCTATCAGCTTATCATACAGTGAGATAGCAGGTACTTTACAACTTGTTAAGAAAGAAAAACCCTTTCTTAATGCGGCAATTTCAGAGCTGCTGGCAAACGGCACAATACGTAAGGAGCGCAAGAAATATCGGCTAAACAAACCGGTAAAAAGCTCATTACCCTCCCCCACTCCTTTGAATCCCAAACTTATTGAAGGCATTTTTGATGCCACTTCCCTTTCGCGTAATTTCTCTTTTGCCTTTGTCCGCACGCCCGATAAAGACTATTACGTAAGCGCAGAAGACACGCTGAATGCTTATCATAACGATACTGTGGCTGTTGAGCCAAAAATACGGCGCGGACATCAGGAATATGGGATAATTCGCAAAATTATTCGCCGCTCTTCAGATCAGTTAGCCGGGGATATCGTGAAGATGGGTAAGCGTTGGACATTTGTGTGCAGTAACCCCAAAATCCATAACTGGTTTGAGATAAGTGACACCATGGGCGCCGTGGAAGGTGATAAAGTTATTCTTACGGTAACGAATTGGGGATCACCGATAGCCGGTAAGCTACCCATGGGCAAGATAACAGAGATTTTGGGTAAATCGGGTGATCCACATGTAGAGCTGTTAGCGGTAATACGTCAATACAACTTGCCACTGGAGTTTCCACAGGATGTAGTGGAAGCAGCTAATCTGCTGCCGGATAATGTTTTGGCAGAGGATATTGGCAAGAGAAAAGATTTGAGAACTCTGTTTACCTTCACTATTGATCCTGCATCTGCCAAAGACTTTGATGATG
>JAVEUB010000321.1:0-3056 GCA_034005785.1 Cloacimonas sp. (SeqCode)
TCTGGTTTTTGATATGTCCGTCCTCTTTCACTAAGGTCCTCTTGTAGAAAACAACGGTACGCTTGCCGGTAATTGGGTTTGTTTCCGTTTCTTTCTCGTATCCGTTCGGGTATTCCTTCATGTTTTCTATCCACTCTTTCGGAAGAATTCCGCATTCTTTAACTACCTTATCGACCTTTAGATCAATCTGGAAAGAAGTCTCTTCGTCTTGTTTTTCATCGAAGTCTAGCTTGTCAGTTCCAAAAATTACCCTTTTTTCGAAGTCGTCAAGAACGTTCAGGTAATGGATCTTATTTCCTCCAATCAACATGAGACCGCGCCCCGCTCCTGGCTCGCAAAGTCTAGCCGTTTCGTCCGGAGTTAGGGAGAACTCACGGGCAATGTTTCCCACGTTGTCGCCTCGCATGTTTCCAAGTAAAACAACGTAGTCCGTATTTGTTTTAATCATTCCGATCATAGCTGAAGGGAAACCTTCCAGATCTTGAGAAACTATTTTGATTCTAAACTTCCAACTTCTACCTTGTCTAAAAAACTTCTCTATGTTTTTTTCCATCGTGGCATTTTTAACAAGGTCCGCGCCTTCATCTAAAGTCAAGAGAGTCGGCGTTTCCATTCCTGGCTTTAAGCATGATAATTTTGTGTATACTATGCTCATCAGCATCATTGTCATTGCTTCCTGGATGTTAGGAACGCTTGACAGTGCCGAAAGGTCCGCCATAATCAGCCGGTTGCTCAGATCCAGCCTGTTTTTGTTCACAAGGTAGCCAAGAGGTCCGCGCCTGGTTAGCATCTTTGTGTTGTTTACAAGGGCTTCTATAGGACCAGATACGTTCTTGTGTTTACCATCCTCTAACCAGCCCTCTAGAATCGCTCTGAGGTCCTCAAAATCAGGCCAGAATTCCCCGTCTTGCCATTTGTCGGTATTAATTACACGTCCTTTTGAGTCTATAACATGAAAGTCTTCGTATAGCACGGAAAGCGCGTCATAAAGCCAGTTTTTCTGTTGATCTGTGTAACCACTTCCTACCAACAAACCGATGCACTCAAGCAGCATCGTGAAATGCGCCAGATAAGCCGCCGTGTAACCATCCGGTGAATTGTCCATCGTTGAAGGATCAAAGAAGACCTGAAGCATGTTAGGGGTAGCGTTGAAATCCCCAAACTTGATTAATTGACCGTTTAAGGCTTCACAGACTCTCAGATGGTTTGTAATCCCATCCTTCTTAGGCACAATATGCACCACATTGTCACCGTCAAGATATGCCCTGATATCGTCTTTCAGGAGGTCTGTACTTTTGCCTGATCCACTCATACCAATTTCAAGAGCGTGCCCGCATATGGTCGTTGGGTCATTCTGGTTAATGAATATCGGGTTACCTGTTTTTTCATTCATCCCAATGAATCGGCCTGAGTTTGCCAAAAACGGCTCCGGGTTTCTAAGTAGCGATGTCTTAGCGCAAAACTCCACAGGTGAGGATTTTTTAAATATTTTTTGCCAGACATAGGGGTTCAGCATCATACTATCATAGGTCTTTTTCATGCCTCTGATTGGCAATTCATTCAAAATTCTATTGGAGTCTAAAAAAGTAATTATCGAGTTCATCGTTTTGTCTACATCTTTCGTAGTGAGTCCCTGGACTGCCACCAGTAAGACATGATGAAAAAGCCGGGTAGTGCCGTCATATATTCCGCGCTGTATTTTGTCAATGTCTTCCGCTGCGTAATCGTTCGTCTTATCGTGCTTGTGCAGCACTTTGTCTTTTTCTTCCTGCATTGCTGAAGCAATTTCAATGCTTCTTCTCGCCTTCTCTAATGCCTCGTTTTCTCCGTCTGCAGGCAAAGGACAGATAATCTGACACATTTCTATACATGTTTCTTTTGTGGTTCCAATCTCGAGAATTTCATCAATTATTCTAGGGTTTAGGTTGCTTGGGTATTCCTGCCGGTCCTTGAATTTCCCGCTGAGCATCCCGACTTTTAAACATTGTATATAAGTATCGTTAGTTTTAATATACCGCCCGTCTTTTGTTTCCTTATATTCAATTGGTGTAATCTGTTCGTTTATGTCGTCTAACATCTTTTTGTCTTTTTCTTCCTGTTTTAGCCTCTCATCAAACTCTTTTCCGTATTTTCGTTCATAGTATTTGTTTTTCATATTTTCCCATAGCTGAAGCTGCATTCATACCGACCCCTGTAAATTCTTCATTGTGAACATTTGCGCAGATAATAGCGCGTAGTCCGTCGCATTAAACACAGGCTTTACTTTTATTCCTGTGATTTTCAAAAATTTTGTATAATTGTCTCGATGTTCGTCTATTGCGGCTCTGCCTGCTTCATCATCCACGTAGTAGCCGACCCCGCAAAAAATAACGTACATCCAACCTACACGTTCTTTAGTGTGTTCAAAAAACTTCATTTTCGCATACAAGCCAGCCCGAACAACGAGAGAGAGATTTTTTGATTTTAGTTTTTCAGCATAGGAAGCCGAAAGGTCCGCTAAGTCCTTACTCTGCGCGATGACGGTTTTATGAAGGGTGTTTGAGGGTAGGGAATTGTAAAGCCTCGCTATTCCAGCATGAAAAGAATCCAGGTCCCTAGAATCTGAAGGGATCACGATGTAACAGTACCCGATGTTGCATTTGTTTCTCGCGTAGGTTGTGCATGTCTTGAATTTAAAATGTCCTTTGTCGTCGGCTCCAATGAGTTTTGTAAACTTTTTCATTTTTCCTGATGTGGTCATGTATTTGTATATCTCGCTTTTTTTTAGTGTTCGCTCGGTATTGAAAACTAAAAAACGTTCAGAATTGTAAATGGCATATTCCGACCTTGCGCCAAAATAAACCGCTGCGATAATCCCCAGGATAGCTAAAGCCCCATAGTTCAGAATCGTGGTGTTTGTTCGGTGATTGATGATAAACTGCAGGAGGAAAATAATAGTAAAACCTGCGATGGTAAAGATCAATATCTGAGTAGTACCGTATTTTGAAGTAACTAAATTGTTCACTTTTATTAAACTGTTTGGTGTTTGATCTGCTGCCATTTAAAAATACCTCGCG
>JAVEUB010000322.1:0-3041 GCA_034005785.1 Cloacimonas sp. (SeqCode)
GCTCTTCCGATCTCCCTTCATTATACTACCAAGATCAGGATTCTCCGATATCTCGTCATACAAGTAGTACGTCTGCCCCACTTCGCTTAAAACAGCCAGCGTTTCAGCCAAAGCTCCGGAAAGCCTGGCACTGTGTTTTCCGCTTACAATAAGGGCTTTTTTGCCCAAAGCCGCAAAATGATCTTTCGCCACCTTAAGGGCATATTCGGCAAATATTATCCGCACCGGACAGTAAAACATTAGTCTCTCCTTACCCGCGTAGTTCTTTGTGCTTACGCAGTGGAGCAAGCCAATTTCAAGGGAACATGTTTGTCAAGATATTTCACGTTTTTCACCTTTCAAATGAGCGAATTTGACTTAAAATCTGCGTGCATGAGCAATTAAAAAAAACCACTATAACTTTAGCAGCAGATTTTTTTAGTTAAAACGCGGACTATGAGACAAACAGGGGTTATCGTCAACTTTTATTTTAACTCAAAGTGTTGAGGAATTAGCATAATATAACTATATGGCGCGTGTATAGCGCGCTTGTAGGCAACATAAATAGGCAAGGGCACTTGCTTGCATTGCCTTAGCATTGGCTATGGCATCCACAATGCATAGCCTATGCTAAGGCAATGCATGCAGGGAAGAAGCACCCAGGAACACGGGCTTTAGCCCGTCGGTTCTGCTACATTCATGTGGCAAAACCAACGGGATGAAGAGCTTGTGCGAAAACGTTTTGTCATACCCGAGGAGGAGCTTGTGCGAAAGCGTTTTGTCATACCCGCGGAGGCGGGTATCCAGCCCATTTATAAGATATGTAAGAACGGTAGATATATGTCTATACTGCAATGCTTTATTTGTGTCATCCCTGCCGGGATTCACCAGGGCTGGATTCCCGCCTCCGAGCTTGTGCGAAAACGTTTTGTCATACCCGCGGAGGCGGGTATCCAGCCCATTTATAAGATATGTAAGAACAGTAGATATATGTCTATACTGCAATGCTTTATTTGTGTCATCCCTAATGGGATTCATCAGGGCTGGATTCCCGCCTCCGCGGGAATGACAGAAGGTTTTACAGTTTTAGCACAAGCTCTGAATCCGGTGTTCCAGGGTGAAACGGAAGTAGGGAAAACCGGCTTTATTTGCCGATACAAAAATTGCTGAAGATGTTCTCTAAGAGGTCGTCCGTGGTTATTACACCCAGGATTTCTTCCAACGCACGGCTGGCTGAGATTAGTTCGAAGGCGATGAATTCGAATCCGGCAGAAGATTCCAGGGCGGATATTGCCATGTGTAACGATTCTATGCAGCGGGAAAGAGCTGCAAGATGGCGAGCATTTGTAACTAATGGCTTGGAAAGCAGTTCATCGCTTAGCAGTAAGCGGTTTAGGATGGCTTTGGTTAAGGCATCCAGACCGTTTGGGGTGTTTACGCTGCAGAAAATGCTATACGGGTGATTTGGGCGAGCGCGGCTCGCCCCTACGGTTAGTAAATCGGCTTTGCTATATACCGTGATGGTTTTGGCGGAAAGCTGCTGTGCATCGGCAACCCCCCATGTACCGAAGGATGCTGAATTAACCACCGAAAACACCGAAGGCACCGAAGTAGCGTTCTGCTCTACTTCAGTGCTTTCGGTGGTTAATTTATCAGGAACGGCGTTCTGCTCTACGATTGAAGTGGAATCTATCAAATATATGATCAGATCGGCTTCGTGCATCAGCTCGATGCTTTTGGCAATGCCCTGGCTTTCTATTTCATCGCTGGACTGGCGCAAGCCCGCTGTGTCATAAATAACCAAAGGAAAGCCATTTAGCGAGATACTTTCTTCCAGATAGTCCCTTGTGGTGCCAGGATGGGGGGTAACAAGGGCGCGTCCATATTGCAGCAAAGCATTGAACAGCGAAGATTTACCTGCATTTGGAGCACCGCTGAGGCAGATTTTGGTGCCTTCGCGGATTTTACGGCCTTGTTCCCCTTTGGCTGAAAGCTCTTCAGCAGCTTGTAAAATGCCGGAAAGTTGCTGTTGCAATGCGATTAGGTTTATCTGAGGCAGGTCTTGATCGGAAAAATCTATAGCCAGTTCGCAGCGCAGCCTGGCATCAGTGATTTGGGTAAGCAGCAATTGCAAATGATGGCTAAGTTTGCCTTGCACTTGCATTAACGCCGCACTTTCGGCTTTGGAAGCTTGGGCATGAATAAGATCATTTACAGCTTCAGCCTGGCTGAGATCAAGCTTGCCATTAAGATATGCCCGCAAGGTAAATTCTCCTGCTCTGGCGAGCCTTGCATGTAGTAACAAGCTGCTGAGAATGCGGTTAGCCAGATTGGGGTTACCGTGGCAGGAAATTTCTACACTGTCCTCACCCGTGTAACTGGTGGGGCTGCGGAAAACTGATAGCAGCACTTCATCGATGGCTTGTCCAGTTTCGCTATAAAAGGTGCCGTGCAACACGCGGTGAGTTGGCGATTTTAAGAGCTTGTTTGAGGGACGGAAGTGCTTGGCAACAATGCTGATGGCATCGCTGCCACTGATTCTGAGCACAGCAATGGCTGCATATCCCGCAGGGGTTATTGGGGCACAGATGGCTTCGCTGTAGCTTGCCATAGGCTTACGCTTTCAGCTCTCCAAGTATCTCTTTACCAATGTGTTCCGCCGTAAACCCTATTTTCTCCAGTAACAGGTCGGTTCGTCCGTGTGGGATAAATTCATCGGGATAGCCAAAGTTACGCACTGTGGCCGGGCTTGTAGCCAGGATTTGCGTAATATGGGCACCCACGCCTCCGATCAGAGAACCGTTTTCGAAAGTATAAATATGGCGGCAGGTTTTGCCCAAATCCAGCAGCATTTCTTTATTTAAGGGCTTCAGGCAACGTAGCCGAATAAGCTGTGCACGTATCCCTTCGCTTTGAAGCATTTGCCAGATAGATTCGGCAAGATTAAAAGCGTCTCCAGTGCATATAAGCGCTACAGCCTCTTTGCCCGGCTGTTTTTCTGTAACCCCAGGCATAATTACCGGCTGGAAGGGATCGAAAGGTGTGTTTGACAGTTCAGATGG
>JAVEUB010000048.1:0-12333 GCA_034005785.1 Cloacimonas sp. (SeqCode)
CGGGGCTGGCTATCAGTGTGCGAAATGACGGTGCCATTGATGTGAAAAATGGGATCAATGCCTTGGGACTCAATGCTTTAATCGGCATATTGCTTGTCTTTATTGCCCTGTTCATCTTCCTTGGTTGGCGCAATGCGCTATTAGCCTCATTCGGGATACCACTTTCCCTTTTTATTGCTTTTATTGTTATTCCTTATTTCGGCGTAACGCTAAATAACCTCACCATCTTTGGTTTCATAATAGTGGTTGGGATGGTTGTGGATAATGCCATTGTGGTTTTAGAGAACATCCATAGGCTGCGTGAAGAAGGCTATTGCCATCGTGATGCCATCGTTATGGGTGTGGATCAGGTTATCTCCCCGGTATTTTCATCCACTTTAACCACGATTGCTGCGTTCTTACCGATGCTGCTGCTGAGTGGGGTGATGGGTAAATTCCTGGGTGTATTCCCCATTGTTGTCTCGATAGCACTGCTTGGTTCATGGTTTCAAGCCATGGTGGTGCTGCCCAACAATGTGTATCAATTCGATAAGCACAATCCCAGCAATTCTGATCGTAGCACCAGAATCCTTAAACCTTTGGTGAAGTTTTACCGCAAGGGCGTAACCTGGAGTCTGAAACACCGCTATTTAACGCTATCTATCACCTTTGGCATGCTGCTGGTGTCTTTTGGCATCTTAGCTTCTGGGGCAATAGGATTCGAGTTTTTCCCTGCTCCTGCAGCACAAACGATTTCCCTGCAATTGCAAGCTCCCGTGGGCACGACTCTGGCAGAAACAGAAACAATTGTGACTCAAGTGGAGAACTTTATTCTGAACATGAAGCAGAAGCAGGACATTGAGTTTGTGGTAGGCAATGTAGGTGCCACAGGTGGGGAAGTGCAGCGCGATTATGCCACCAACAATGCACAGATCAATATCGATCTTGTAGCTTTGAAAGACATGAAATACAGTCAGGATGAGATTCGCAACAGCATCCGTGATTTTCTGGATAAACTGCCCGGCTTGTATTCATACAAGTTTGCCGCCACCCGCAGCGGGCCTCCTGTGGGTAACGATGTGGAACTACGCATAAAGGGTGAAAACTTAGAGCGTCTGGCTTTCATCAGCGATACAATAAAAGGGTATCTAAAAACCATCCCCGGCGTAACTGATATCGACGACAGCTTCGCTAAAGGCAAGAAAGAAGTGCGCATTATCCCGCATCAAGAAGCTTTGTCCATGGCAGGTTTAAGCGTTGCCCAAATTGCCTCAACTATTCGTACAGCATCCACGGGTAGTGAAGTAAGCAAATACCGGGGCGACGGAGTGGAAGAATACCCCATAATAGTAAAACTTGCCGATAGCTATACCGGCGAGCTGGAGAACCTGAAGAACCTGAAGATCAGAACCCGCACGGGAGATTTAATCGCTATTCGTGATCTGGCTGATTTCGAAATTACTTCTTCACTATCGCAAATTGATCATCGTGATCTGGATAGAATCGTTACCGTAACCGCATCTGTAAGCACCTACGAGAAAAATGGCCGTCAGGTGCGCAGAACGCCATCGGAAGTGGTAAACATCCTGATGGGAAACAAGCTGAAAGGCGAAGAAGGCTTGCTGGCAAATTTCGAAGAGCGCTATCCAGGCTACACCCTGGAAAGTGGCGGGGTGCAGGAAGAACAGCGTAAAAGCTACTCATCTCTGGGAGGTTTGTTTATCCTGGCACTATTGATTATCTTCACTATCCTGGCATCGCAGTTCAAGAGCTATGTGCAGCCACTCATTGTGATGATGACCATTCCCTTTGCCTTTATTGGAGTGATTCTGGGGCTGTTGGTAACCGGTTTACCGTTCTCTTTGAACACGCTAATTTCGGTAGTTGCCCTGGCAGGGGTGGTGGTGAATAACGCCATTATCCTAATCGATTTCATAAATACGGAACGGGAAAAGGGTACCGACCGCTGGCATGCAATTATCAATAGCGGTTCAGTTCGCTTACGCCCTATTATTCTAACTACAGCCACAACGGTGGCTGGCATGTTGCCGCTGGTATTTTCCAGCGATCCTTCGGCTCAAGCATGGAGACCTTTGGCTGTTAGTTTCACTTTTGGTTTGCTATTTGCCAGTTTCCTCACGCTGTTTATTATCCCAGTGATCTATTCGATGGTAGATTCGTTCTTTGGGCGTTTCAAGATGACCCGCTTCAGCGAACATACAAAGTTTGCGGATGCCGTGGATTGTAAAAGCAAAGATTAAAAAAGTAAGGTTAATCCTATTACTGCAGCAAGCCCCGAAAGCGATTTCGGGGCTTGCTTTGGAGTTCCGAAGTGCTTTGGAGTTCCTGCATCCTCGCAGGAAAGGCCATGCCGACGTCCACGTCGGCAGTGGTTATGGTAATGTCCTCGTCACTATTATTGACTGTCGGCGAGACGCCAACAGACCTTGCCAGCGAGGACGCAGGCACTCCCCAATGCAGGCACTCCCCAATGCAGGCACTCCCCAATGCAGGCACTCCCTTATTTCATCAGTGTAATCTTCTTGCTTATTTCCCCTTGCGGATGTGTATAGCGCAACACATAAATGCCTGAAGCCAGCCCGCGGTTTTCATCATCCAAGCCATTAAACACCAGGCTATGATTACCTGCAGATTTGCTTTCTGCTTGTAAACTGCGCACTTTTTGTCCTTTCAGATTATATAGCGCCATGCTTACTTGCCCGGAAACAGGCAGATAGTAGTTAATCGTGGTAGAGGGATTAAAGGGATTGGGGCTGCTGGATAGGCTTGCGGGTTTAAGCGGCACTACATCGTCATAAGCCGGTAATGCTGGGTTCAGTTCCGGCAGAATCTGTTGCAGAAAGCCCCTTACGCCTGCGGCTTGCATAAAGTACAGCGGAAAGCCAAGCAGCACAAAGCTGTTGTTAGCGCTATCCCGCAAAGCCACACATTGCCCATTTCCCTGGCTTCCTGCTGCCATATTTGCCGTATAAAGCGGGTTTTGTGCGCCTACAAAGCTATAAATCATCGGCAACATGCCATTCCAGGAAGCAGTAGTTTTTGCCGGATCTACCAGCAAGCTTGGATAAGTTGCGGAGTCTGTGCTAATCAGGCTGGCAGAGTTGTCGTACAACAAACTTACAGCTCCGGCAAAACGCGTGATAAAGGCAGAATCCAGCACGGAAGCAGTTTTCCAGCCAGATAGCAGAACTTTTCCGCCCCCAAGCAGGTAGCCACCCAATGCAAAGAGATTATCCTGCAGCAAGTTTTGGGAGAAATCGTCCGCATGCCACAGCACCAGGCGATAATTCCCCAGTTCAGCCAAGCTGGGCAAGCCCGCAGTTGCACAATCCCAATTGCTATAAACCATTGGGCTGAGGGCGGCAGCGTAAAAATCGTCCACCATAGCATCAGTGGGATTAATATTTGCCCCGGTGCCATCCTTTGTTTCATCCACTACCAGCAGGTTTTCACTGAAGCTAAAGGCTTGTGGCGTGGCAGGCATGATATTGGACAGCATCGAGAGGTATCCCTCGTAATCGGCAACGGCATAAGCATATTCATAGGGCACACCGTTTTGCGCAGTGGCATCGTAATATGATGTAGAGATCAATAAATCGTTATTCAGGGCAGTCCAAGTTTGGTTTCCTACATTGCGGCGATACACCAGATAACCGCTATCCTCACCATCGGTAAAAGCACTCCAAGATACTAAAACACCCCCATTGGAAGCCAGACATTCGCTCAAAAGCGGTCTCTTTTCGTCAATCCCACGCAGCAGAGTCCAATTGTTATAGTTCGGCGTGATCGTGCATTCACCGGGATCAGCACCGTAAAGAAACTGGTTTGAGGTTCCTTCAGGGCTGGCTGCAATAAGCAGCGAATCGGATACAGTCCCGTGTTCAAACCTAAAGGGAATCTCCAGATAAAAGTTTGTGGCAGTGGGTGATGTGCTTTTGGCTATCACTTTCACCCGGCTGATATCCGGAGTGCTCCACACGCTGTATTCCACTGCGGGAATGCCCGAGCCATAAATCCACTGATTGAAAAATTGCGTCAAATCCTGTCCACTGATTTGCTGCGCCATTGCCTGAAACTCCGAAGTAACCACATTCTGCCCGTTATAGGTAGCAAACCACTGCTGCAAAAGCTGGAAGAAATTGGCATTACCTATCTTCAAGCGCAGCATGTGTAATACAGAAGCAGCTTTCTCGTAAGAAGGCGGGGCAAAATAGTTGTTAAAAGCAGGATTGTAAATGGTTTGTGCTCCTGAACTGTTTTCCCAGTTCAGATAATATTGATGATAACTACTGGCCACATAGTTGCAGGCAGCTTGCCAGCCAAAGCGGTAATCTGTCCACAAATGTTCGCTGTACGTGGCAAAACCTTCGGATAGCCACACGTCCTTGAAGGTTAAAAAGCTAACGGCATCCCCGTACCATTGATGAGCCAATTCGTGGGCAATAGTTAGTTCATTCGCTTGGTTACCAGTGATAATGTAATTGCCCAAAGTGGTCATCGTCTGATGTTCCATAGCACCGTAAGTACTCATATTCACAGTGGCATTGCCATATTTCTCGAAGGGGTAAGTGCCAAAAATTTCCGAAAAATAGTGTAGCATCGCCGGCAAATTTTGAAAATCGATCAAAGCGTTATTATACTGGTTTTGCATCACAAAATTCTGCACCCCAAACTGGTGCTCCGGAACCGTCTGGTTAATCTCCACATAAGGGCCGGCCGTGATACATACCAGATATGTTGTCATCGGGTTGCTGCCCAGCCAATGAGTTGTGGATGTGCCATTACCGTTATCCACAATGTTACTGCGCAAGCCATTAGCTGCCACTTTCCAATCGTTGCGCATGGTGATGTGCAAATCCACCAAAGCTTTATCCCAGGGGTGATCGTAGGAAGGCCACCAATATCTGCCCGCATCAGGATCGGAGATAGTAAACACAGTATTGGTGCCAAAAATCATCCCGATGTGGTAAACATTGGGGGAAAGCTGAGGCGTGCCACCATAGCATACCTGTGTGCTAAAAGTTTGTCCCGCAGTGATATTGGTGGTGATATTCAGCAGGCCACCCGTGTGTGTATAGGGGGCAGCGGTGCCATTTACCAGCACGGAAGACACGGTGAGATTGGATAATTCGTAAGTGATTGTGGGAAGATACGTTTCGGCTATAACAGTTGCCAGCACATTGCCGTTAACAACATGTGTGGCATCATCAATGTTCAGCGTAATTTCATACTTCTGCACATCAAAACCATGCGCCGAATCGGCTCTGCTGGCTTCGTAGCGCGGCGCTGTAAGTTCTTGCTGGGGGCGCAGATATTTGCGTGAAGCACTGGCATCCCAGCCCGGCATGGCATAAGCCGTGGAGCAAAACAGCACAAACGCTGCCCATAACCCAAATATTGTAAGTATCCTTTTCATATCTTCCTCATTTATTGTCTTTAAAGCTAATATGCATGCAACTTTGTTTCCACTGTTAGAAGAATAATTTGCCACGGCGAAAAACCTGATCGTTTTAGCACCTGCACCGTAACGCCCAAGCCCTTGCTTCCCTCAGTCTATTTCAGTTCTCCCTGTGCTCACTTTCGTCTCACTTTTGTAAGATCAACCTGAGGGCAGGGAGTGCTGAGAAAGAGGCGTGCCTGCAGGTAACCAAAAAGTCCCTCGCAAAGCGCTTTCGGTGTTCAATGTGGTGCTGCAAATCCCTCCTCTTCCCTCACCCTAAAAAAAAGGCTTTACTAAAAAGGGCTGTTTCCAAATATGTGCTTAACTCTTAAGTGGAGGAGAAATGCGAAGATTTTTATTATGCAGCATGCTTGTTATGCTGTTTGCCAGCCTGGTTGGAGCCTTGTTTGCCGTTGGGGAAACAATCTATGAAATCAGGGTGCAAGGCGCTACTAATATAGATGCAGAATTAGTTACCAGTGCTCTCAGTGTGCGAGTGGGTGACACTCTTGATCCGGAAAACGTGTCAAAATCGATCAAAAATCTCTATAAAATGGGGATATTTTCCGATATTCAGATCAGTTCCGAGCCATATCGCACAGGAATCGTGCTAAATGTGCTGGTGAAAGAAAACCGAATTGTATCTGCTATAGAATATCTCGGTTTCAAAGTGATAAAACGCGAACGCATAGATGAGCTGGTAACTCTGCGCGTGGGTAGCTACTGGAGTGATAGCGTGAAAAATCAGCTATTGCGCAAATTGAAAGCAGAATACTCCACAAAAGGCTATAGTAATGCTACTATTGAGGTTTACGAAGCGCTGGGTGATAAAAACAAGGTGGGCATCAAAGTTCAGGCAACTGA
The DNA here is from genome assembly GCA_034005785.1 of Cloacimonas sp. (SeqCode). Taxonomy (GTDB): domain Bacteria; phylum Cloacimonadota; class Cloacimonadia; order Cloacimonadales; family Cloacimonadaceae; genus Cloacimonas. The sequence continues at coordinate 6,305 of JAVEUB010000048.1, forward strand.
AGGCAAACGCGTGTCCATCAGGCAGATTACCTTTGTGGGGAATAACTCGTTCGACGATAAAATCCTAAAGAAACGCATGAAAATCAAATCTGCCAGCTTTCTGCGTTCCGGCAGATATGAACAAGAAAAGTTCGATGTTGATCTGGAAAGCATCCGCACTTTTTACAAAAAGAACGGTTATATCGATGTGAAGGTAGGCCCCTACGAATTGCAACAGGTTGGCGAAAAAGCGATTGAGCTTGTAATTAACATTACTGAAGGCGTAAAATACAGCTTTGGAGAACTTGGCATCGAAGGCAACACTCACTTTACCACGAAAAACCTGTCGGAAGTTTTTACCATGAAGAAACTGGTAGCTTTCGATCAGGAAAAGTTTGATGGCCAGGTGGGCAAAGTTTATGCCAAGTACTTCGATGAAGGCTTTATCTATGTGGAAGTTACACCGGAATATGTGAAAGCGGACAGCCTGCTGAACGTGAACTTAAAGATTACCGAAAACACCCGTGCCCGCATTAGGCAAATACATCTCACCGGTAACCAGCGTACGAAAGAAAAAGTGCTTAGACGTCAGCTCGAAATCTCTCCCGGAGATTTTTTTCGCCAATCACAGGTGGTTCGCAGCCAACAAAACATCTACAATCTTGGCCTTTTCGAGCAAGATATCAAGCTGGATTATACCCGCATAAACTCCGAAGGCGACATCGATTTACAGCTTGATGTAACGGACAAATCCAGCGGTGTGGCAAATGGTGGCGTGGGCTATAACTCGCAGGATAAATTTGTGGGACAGCTTTCGGTTTCGTATAATAATCTGTTCGGTAACAACATGTCCAGCAGCCTGAAATGGGAGTTTGGCGGCAGCACGCAGAATTTTGAATTCGATTTTTCTAACCCGAACCTGTATGATTCTGAGATGCTATTCGGCTCTAACATCTATTACACAAAGAAGAACTGGAGCTCGTTCTTCTACGAGATTTACACGCGTGGAGCCGGTGTACGCGTAGGCCAAGCCATCCCTTGGGTAGATCGCAGCCGAGCTGTGTTGGGGTATTCCCTATATTCCAAGAAGTACCGCATCACAGACATGACCTCCATCCTGGAAAACGCCACTGCCAACGCCACTTTGATCGAGCTTGATTCGCTTTCCTGGCGTTATACCAGCGGGGTGAATTTCACCCTTAGCCGCGATACGCGTGATAATGTGTTTTTCCCTACCAAAGGCAGCCAGTTTACGTTGTATAGCGAAATTGCAGGTGGCTTGCTGCAAGGTGATTTTGATTACTTCAAACAGATCGCACAGGTAAATTGGTACACCGATACTTGGCGGAAATTAGTCCTGCGCACCAAGTGGCGTTTTTGCTATGTAACCCCCTATGGCAATTCCAAAGATGCCCCCCCGGACGAGAAATTCTATCTGGGTGGAACAGGACCTGATGGCATTCGTGGCTTTCCTGATCGCTCGGTTGGCCCTGCCGGAGGTGGCACCCGGGCAATCCTGTTCTCCACAGAACTTGGCTATCCAATTGGTGGCGATCAAATTATCGGCGTAGGTTTCTTTGATGCTGGAAATAGCTATAACAAGCTGCGCGACTTTAACTTCCTTAGTTTTAAGAAAGGTGTGGGTGCCGGCATAAGAATCCGCAGCCCCTTTGGGTTGATCGGTTTTGACTATGCCTATAACCTAAATGACGGTGGTTGGGAACCGCACTTGCAGTTTGGCACCACATTCTAAAGCAATGAAATATAAACACTTATTTGGGCCTGTTATGTCCCGCCGTTTGGGGGTTTCCCTGGGGATAGATCTGGTTCCTTACAAATATTGCCCGCTCAATTGCGTCTATTGCGAAGTGCAGCGCACCACGCATCTGATCACCACGCGGGAAGAATTCTTTCCCACAGCGGAGATTTTGGCAGAGCTGGACGGCTTTCTGGCTACTAAACCACACCTGGATTATATCACGTTTTCCGGTGCTGGCGAGCCTACCTTGAATAGCTCTTTGGGCACGATTGTAACACATATCAAAGCCAATTATCCGGCTTACAAACTGGCACTGCTTACAAATGGCATCTTGTTTACTGATCCAATTGTACGCCGCGAAGCCCTTCCTTGCGACATTGTGCTGCCATCTCTGGACGCAGCCACGCAAGCGGTATTCGAGAAAATAAACCGCCCCCGTGCCGGTTTGCAGGTAGCTGATATGATCGCTGGATTGATACAGTTCCGCACAGAATACAGCGGGAAAATCTGGCTGGAAGTATTTCTGATCCCCGGCATTAATGATACACCCGAAGAGCTAACTGCTCTAAGGGATAGAATCGGGCAGATAAACCCAGATTTAGTGCAGCTAAACTGCCTGGATCGTCCCGGCACAGAAGCGTGGGTGAAGCCTTTGTCCATAACCGCTCTGAAGCAGGTTAAAAGCTTTTTCGCCAGTACTTTGCCGATGCCTATAGAAGTGATCGCCAAGGTGAAGTATGTATCTTCGCATAGCCATTTGGATGAAGAAGTTGTGAATCTGTTGCATAACACGTTAAAGCGCCGCCCATCCACTGTTGAAGACCTTTCGGCTATGCTGGATATTCACATTAACGAGATAAGTAAAGTGCTGCGGCAATTGCATCTGGAGAATAAAGTGGTGATCAAACGCGAGAGCCGCGGAGTTTTTTATCAATGGAAAAGCTAAATTCCTCCACTGCCATAATCACGGCAGCCGGAAGCGGAATTCGCCTGCCTGGAAAAGCCAAGAAACAGTTTCTTGAACTGGGTGGAATCCCTATTTTAATCAGGGCTATGGCACCTTTTATGGCATCTGCGCTAATCGATAATATCATCATCACCGCTCCGGAAGATGATGTGCTGTATTGCGAAGCGCTGATCGAGCAGTATTTTGTAGGCACCAGCAAGCCTTATCTGGTGATTCCAGGTGGGGGAGAAAGGCAGGATTCCGTGTTTGGTGCCTTGCAAAGCTGCCCTGAAGGAACGGACTTCGTAGCCATCCATGATGGTGTGCGCCCCTTTGTAAGCCAGGAGCTGCTGAAATCGCTCTTCGAAATTGCCGTAGAAGAAGGAGCAGCCATCCCTGCTGCCAGCATGAAACACACTATCAAGCAAATTGAGGGAGATTACGCAGTACAAACCATCCCCCGCAATACGCTAATCCAGGTGTTCACGCCTCAAGTTTATGCCTACGAGTTGATCATGGATGCCTATTTAAGTGCCTATGCCGACGGTTTTTTGGGCACGGATGATGCTTCCTTGCTCGAACGTGACGGCACCAAAATCCGCTATCTCCTGTGTAGCGAGTTTAACCTGAAAATAACTGATGAAACCGATCTCTTCTATGCCACTCAAATAATAGCAAAAAATATGATATAAACAAAGGATACCGCATGCATTATACATCTATCCCCCAAAAACTGAAGCTGATCAAAATTGCTGTTTCCACCTTACGCAAGCTATCCAGTGTAGAAATAAAGCTGCCCCTGCCAGTGTTTGGCTTAGGTTGTGGCGTTTTGGGCATGGCTTTGCCTCAGGTGTCGGTAAACTTAGGAAAATATGCCTCCCAACTCTTGCGTGCTTTGGAATATCGTGGTTACGACAGCACCGGTGCTGCTTTCCAGGGTGATTCCCAGCAGATTACTCTGCTAAAAGATGTAGGTGCTCCCAGCACACTGGTAAAAACTCTGGGCATCGAAAAGCAGACAGGCAAGATCTTCTGTGGCCAGGTGCGATGGGCTACCTTTGGTTATGTAAACAAGGTAAATGCTCAACCGCACGAAGTATCCTGCAAGCGCCATATCTTTGGTGCACATAACGGTAACATCACCAATACTCGCGAGTTAAAGCTCTTTTTGACCAAAGAAGGGCATACCGTGCAGAGCGATAATGATGGTGAAATGCTGGTGCACAGCGTGGAACACTATTTTGATATCGAGCTGAACAAAGCCGATAATCCTACAGATGCAGAGCTGCGTAAAGCCTGCATGCGCCATGCTATTATTGCCACTGCGGAGAAGATGGTAGGAAGCTATGCAGCCGTGATTGTGGATCCCATTACTGAGACATCATGGGCTATAAAAGCTGGCAGCAGCCTCTATTTCGGCATCGGGCAGATCGAAAACAAGCCTTTCAGCCTCGCTTCTTCCGATCTCACAGCCGTGTTGCGCTTCACCAAAATGCTGGTGAATCTGCGCGAAGGTGAATTTGTGGAATACACCGCAGAAGCATACCAGGTGTATGCCATGAAAAACTTGAAATTCAAGCGTTTAAACCATCCTGATGAGTGTTGGCAAACGGGTGACATGATTCCTACCAAACCGGTTTACTCCAAGCTTAGGGCTGAAGATGTAGCCCTATTACCCGAATTCGAGTACTTTATGGAGCAGGAAATCTACGCTCAAAGCGAATCCACCGGTAAGCTGATAAAGCTATTTCAAGGCGGTTCCAACACCGGTAAACGGATGTTGCGCCTGATGGAAAAAGAAGGTGTGAAAGAAAGCATCCTCTCCGAAATGCACGCAATTTTGGCAGCCGCGAATATGGAACAACGCACTTTGTTGTTCAGCAAATTGTGCGCATCCGAAATGGCGCTCAACTTCTTTGCCAAAGCTCAAAGCGCTTATCATGAAATTTTCGATGTAGCAGTGAAGGAAGATTTCGATAAAAAGTACTTCTTTTCCCACGAAAAGAACATCTTCCTGGAACTGATCAGCGGAGATTTTGACCTGCAAAAGCTAAGCCTTGCCAAAGCGCTTGATTCCTTATCCGAAGAGCTTAGCGTGGCAGAATTTGAACAAAGCGTGCAGGACTTTCTGGCATTGGTGAAGAACACCATCAGCAACAACCGTAATGCCTATACTATAGCTTGCGGAACGTCCTTTAATGCCACCAAAGTTGCCGCTTTATTCTTCAACCAAATTGCCCGTATGGAGATTATTCCCATTCTTCCGGGCGATTTCCGCGGTGATTATTCCAATTGCATCAAGGATAATGACCTCATCATAGGCGTTTCTCAATCCGGCGAAACGAAGGACTTGATCGATATTTTTAACGATATCGATTCAGCCGATCTGAATGTGCGTAAAGTGGTGCTGGTTAATAACATGAATTCCACCCTGGGGCAGGAAAAGAGCGATGTGGCCATTCCCATCCTTTGTGGCCCGGAGATTGCAGTTCCTGCCACGAAGAGCTTTATGAACCAAATTACCCTGTTCTACTATTTGGCTATCCGCACCGCCGAAATGAAACTGAACGAGCTTGATACTTTTTCTACACCGGAACAGCGTAAAAACGAAGAAGCAGAAATCGCCAGGCGTTATCAATCCCTGGCAAACATCCCATCTTTACTGAAGGAAACCGTTACCAATATGGACGATATGATCGATTCCATAGCTGCCAAAATGTATATGGAGCCATCTTTGCACATTCTGGCCACCAAGATCAGCGGAGTAGCTTTGGAAGGTGCCCTAAAGATCAGGGAAACTGTGCTGAACCATGCAGAAGGACGCGAAGCCTCGGAATTTAAACATGGGCCCAATACCATTCTGGGAAAAAACACAGTGTTTGGCGTTAAGCATGTGCGCAGTTTAGTGCGTTCATTTAGCAAATTGATCGACAAAGTAGATGATATTGGGCAAGAGCGCGGGCTTAGCCACAACGAGACAAAAGAGATTATTAAAGCTTTGGGCGATTATATGTTTACGCACAACATACCCTTTAATTTATCCCCCGCTGGCACCAAGGTTTTTAAGGAAGTTGTGGACGATTACGATTTCTTCCAGCCACTCTACCGCAATTATCCGCTGATCTATGTTACGGGACCTGATGAGCGCGATGTGAACCTCACAATCTCGCAGATAAACACTCATAAAATCCGCGGCGCAAACACCTATGTGATTGCCGAAGAAAACGATAAGCTGCTAAAGAACACCCAAGCCAATCCCAATGAGGGTGGCTATTATGGCTGGGGCTACATCATGCTGCCCAAAACTGGAGACGGCTTGATGACCTGTTTTTCGGCAACTATCGT
>JAVEUB010000049.1:0-12349 GCA_034005785.1 Cloacimonas sp. (SeqCode)
AGCAGCTTCAAAGAATGATAGATTCTCTGGTTTTCCTTGCCACCCCTCCTAAAATACCACCGTTGGGAGATGGACGGATAAAACTGTCGAGATTACGGGAGAGATGTTCCATGCGGGTTTTATCACCAAGGATGCTGCCCTTGCTGATACTGGAGCTGGGGTCAATGGCTAAAACTGCCACCCGATGCCCGTTTTCAATTAACCACAAGCCAAGGCTTTCGATAAAACTGCTCTTCCCCGCTCCCGGGACGCCTGTAATGCCTATGCGAATGGAATTACCCGAATCGGGCAAGAGCTGCCTCAGCAGCTCTTGCCCAGATTCAAAGTGGGTATCTAAATTGCTTTCGATCAATGTAATAGCCTTGGAAAGCATTGTGCGGTTTGAAGCACGTACTCCTTCCACAAGGCTATGGAGATCATAACCCTTCTGTAGGTGGCTTTTATGCGCGTGTGAAACCGATTGCGCATTATCCGTGCTACCAGAAACTATTCTACTGGCAAATTCACTACCTGCACCCTCAGGTGCCCATTCAGGTTTGCGTTTATCTGTCATTACAATGCTAAGAGTTTTTCCATAATCGTGGTTGCAGCTTCAGGTAGCTTGGTTCCAGGCCCAAAAATAGCCGATGCACCATGCTTGTAAAGAAAATCATAATCCTGAGCTGGAATAACTCCGCCTACGATAACGATGATATCTTCGCGTCCAAGCCTTTTCAGCTCGTCCATAAGTTGTGGCAACAGCGTTTTATGCCCTGCTGCCAAAGAACTCATGCCAACTATATGTACATCGTTTTCCACTGCCTGGCGCGCTGTTTCTTCCGGGGTTTGGAACAAAGGACCCACATCCACATCAAAGCCCATATCGGCATAGGCTGTGGCTACCACTTTAGCACCGCGATCATGACCATCCTGCCCCATCTTGGCTACCAAAATGCGTGGTCGCCGGCCTTCCTGCGCGGCAAACTGATCGGTTAAAGCACGAACTTTTTCAATATCATCCATATTGGCATACTCACTACTATAAATGTTACTTATCAATCTTATAGAAGCCTGATGGCGACCATATACTTTTTCCAAAGCGTCGGAGATTTCTCCCAGAGTGGCACGCTTACGTGCCGCATCAATAGCCAATTCCAGCAGGTTTCCTTCTTTTGTTTCGGCACATTTGGAGATTGCTGCCAAAGAAGCAGTAACTTCCGCAGGATTTCGTCCTGCTTTCAGCTTTGCCAAACGTGCCAATTGAGCTTCACGCACAGCAGAGTTATCCACTTCCAGGATATCCATGGCAGCTTCATGATCCAAACGGTATTTGTTTACACCAACGATTACATCTGCACCGGAATCTATTTTGGCTTGGCGCCTGGCAGCTGCTTCTTCGATGCGCATTTTAGGTAATCCCGTCTCGATTGCTTTGGCCATTCCGCCCAGTTTTTCCACTTCCATGATGTGGTTCCAGGCTTTATGCATCAAGGCATCGGTAAGCGATTCCACATAGTACGAACCGGCCCAGGGATCGATAACTTTGCAAATACCCGTTTCATGTTGCAAATACAACTGCGTATTACGGGCAATGCGAGCCGAAAAATCTGTGGGCAGGGCAATTGCTTCATCCAAAGAATTAGTGTGCAGAGATTGCGTATGCCCCAGCGTGGCAGCTAATGCTTCGATACTGGTGCGGGTAATATTGTTATAGGGATCCTGCTCCGTTAGGCTCCAGCCTGAAGTTTGAGAGTGCGTACGCAGAGCCATAGATTTGGGATTCTTGGGGTTAAATTCTTTTATAATCTTAGCCCATAGCACTCTGGCACTGCGGAGTTTGGCTATTTCCATGAAATAATTCAGCCCTTCAGCCCAGAAAAACGATATTCGTGGCGCAAACACATCAATATCGATACCGGCTTTTATTCCGGTGCGCACATATTCCAGACCGTCTGCAAGTGTGTAGGCCATCTCCAGATCGGCTGTTGCACCTGCTTCGTGCATGTGGTAGCCGGAAACACTGATACTGTTAAATTTGGGCATCCTACGCGACGCATAGCTGAAGATATCGGCAATTATCTGCATAGACTGTGTAGGAGGGTAGATATAGGTATTGCGTACCATGTATTCTTTCAGAATATCATTCTGGATAGTACCATTCAAAGCTTCAGGGCTTACTCCTTGCTCTTCAGCAGCAACAATGTAGAACGCCATGATAGGTAACACAGCACCATTCATGGTCATCGAAACGCTCATTTTATCCAAGGGAATCTTATCGAATAAGATCTTCATATCCAAGATCGAATCCACCGCCACACCGGCTTTTCCCACATCGCCAACCACCCGAGGATGATCAGAATCGTAGCCCCTATGTGTAGCCAGATCGAAAGCTATGGACAAACCCTTCTGCCCCATGGCAAGATTCCGTCGGTAAAAGGCATTACTATCTTCGGCAGTAGAAAAACCCGCATATTGGCGGATAGTCCAGGGGCGTTGAACGAACATCGAGGGGTAAGGTCCACGTAAAAAAGGAGCCATTCCAGACAGATAATCAAGATGCTCCAAGCCTTCCAGATCAGCCTTCGTGTAAAGCGATTTCACCTCTATCTGTTCATTGGTTTTCCATACAGTTTCTTTCATGGTTTCTTGTTGTGAGTTTGTGGTAAATTTCGGTTTTAGCGTTACAAAATCTGGATTCATTATATCACCCCCATGAGCGTGGAAAGCTGAGTTAAGGTATCGTAAACATCCGCTCTTAAATGGATAAACAGCTTTATTCCCTGCGCTTTGTAGGTCTCTACAAGCTCAGTAGGATAACCGGCTAAAATCATGGTGCTACCTACAAGCTTGGCACAAAGTTCTGGCACCAAATTTACATAATTCTCATCCGTGGAACAAATGCAGAAGGCAGCAGCTCCCGAGGCTTTTGCAGCAACAACCGCAGCTTCCACATCAGCGAAACCAGCAGGAGATATTACTTGCATGCCACCAACTTGCAAGAATCCACCCGCAAAATCTGCACGTGCCTGATATTCCGCCAGAGAACCCATATTGAGTAAAAATACTTTTAAGTCTTTACCTGAGCGAGTTATCTGGGAGCGCAGATATTCCAGCTTTTCCACAGCTCGGAGGCGTGTCAAAGCACCTTTATCCAGGCTAACCGCTTTATTTACTTTCGGTTCTGCTTGTTTCGTACCTGGGCTGGCGCAGTTGTTCACTTCCAGGTTATTGGCAAACATATTCACACCCACAAACACATTTTTGCGTTTATGCACTGCGTCAATTCTTGTGTGTGCTACGCTCTCCAGCATTTCATGTATTTTCCCGCTACGCAAGCATTTAACCATACCCCCATCAGCTTCCAATTCCTGCATCAAAGCCCACGTTTTATGGGCAAGTTCATCGGTAAGGGATTCCACATAATAGCATCCGCCAGCCGGATCAACAACCTTGCCGAAATGAGCTTCTTCGCGCAGGATTACCTGTTGGTTGCGGGCAATACGTCGGGACAGCTCATCAGGGGTGGCATATAGTTCATTGTAACAGCCTATCTCCAGGCTATCCACTCCACCTATCACTCCGGCAAAACTTTCCGTGCTGGTACGCAGCACGTTCACATAGCAATCTACGGTGCTTTTATTGAAACTGGCAGTCTTGCCATGAATCCACACCTTCTGAGAAACTTCATTCCCCCCAAAAGCTCTGATCATTTCAGCCCAGACAAGCCTGAAAGCGCGTATTTTGGCCATCTCCATAAAGAAGTTTGAACCCAACGACAATTTCACTTGAAACAGTGGCGCTAACTGATCGATGCTATAGCCCGAATACTGCAAGCCCTGGATGTAACCAATAGCCGTAGAAAGCACAAAGCCAAGCTCCTGCACGGCACTTGCTCCGGCACCTTCATAAACTGTTCCATCAATGGATAATAAGCGGTTACGGGGAGCTTTCTCAACAGCCCATTTCACGCTGTCCAATACTTTTGCCCACAGCTCTTCCAAAGGAACATCAACATAACCCAAGCGGGCAAATTCAGATGTGGGATCAAACCCAATTCCTGCTTCTAAACTTAGCAAATCGAGGCCAGTTTCTGCTGCGTAGAGTTCCAATATGGTCAGTAAGTGCTTCTCGCATACATCCATCTGCATAAACAGCGGTGCAGCCTTGAAATCCACATTCTTAAAAGCAATCCTGAAATCTTCAATGCTGTTCAGCACTACTCCACGTTTGGTATCGGCGTGTTTCAAGCTGATATTTACAGCCGTAAGCCCACAAGAAAGCTCGCTTAGTAGCTGTTCATTAAGAAGCTTCAAATCTGCCTCATCGTGGCTCTGAGCTACCAACCATCCTTCTGCTAAGAATTTTTGAGGATCGTTTCTGCGCAGATAAGGGCTTTGCCCCGGCAGGTTATCGGTAAAAGGCAAATCTGCAATATCTTCCTTGCGGTAGATGGGTTGCAGGGTTATCCCTTCGTAGGTTTTGGTCTTCATCACTTTGTCGAAATCTGCACCCTTCAGGCTATCTTTCACCGCTTGCAGCCATTCATCATAGCTGGGGGCAGGAAAGGTTTCACGAAGGTTCAGTTTTGTATCATTCTCCACTGTGATCTCCTTTATTTATTCTTTTCAATTAGTGCTTGTACTGGTTTCATGCCCACGGCGCTACCTTGTTGAATGGCATCAAGAATGGCACCACCGCCGGTGAAGAAATAGTATTTTGGGTCGTTCTGTGCTTTGGCAAAGATGCCGGGCAGGTATTCACGGAAATCCTGGATTGTATCTCCACCTCCGAAAAGCTTAGCCGCTTTGGGGCAGGAATCTATCAGCTTATACATCGCCATACTACCCTCTGCAAAAAGTGTGGTATAGCCCATCACGGCATTAACAAAGAAGCTTCCGGCATTGGCAAACAGGGTGGTGATGCTTTCCAGTTCAAAACTCTTGGGTGCTACATCCAGCACATATTCCAGCTTGGTTCCTGGCATCAGCCCGCGCACATCCAATATCCGCCAACTGCTATCCTTTCTACAATCAATGCCATCGTTTTCGATAATATAGGGAAGCTCCACTATCTTGGTGGCATGTTCCCCGCTTTCCAAAACAAATTTCTCGGCAGCGGTGATATCTTCGGCACTAACTCCAGCAATGCTTATTTTGTACTTATAGCACAGGTAGGCATTATAAATAACTCCGCCCAGAATAAGGTGATCCGCAATTTTTACCAATGCGGACAAGGGTCCAATTTTCGTATCGAATTTAGAGCCAGCTACTATCGCCACCAGGGGACGCTTAGGCTCTAAAACGCGCTGTAGATTATCCACTTCCATTTGCATCAGCAAGCCAGCAAAAGAGGGTAAATACTTAACAATGGCATAGGTGCTGGCATGAGCCTGCCACGAGCCAAAAGCATCATTGATAAACACATCTGCATAAGCTGCCAGGTTTTTGGCAAACATATCTGCGCTATCATCTTTAGCTTCTTCACCCTTGAACCAGCGCGTATTGGGCATATACACAAAGTCAATTATGCCTTCTTTTAGCTTGGTGATGGATTTTGCCAAAGGAGAAATATCTGTTATGCCCTTGCTGCCATCGGCTACACAAAAGGGGATTTCGCCATTTAGCTGCATTTTACTACCCAGATAGCGGACTATTGGCTCTACCCCATCTGTTTCCTGAATCGTGATATCTCCGGTTTTCTTGTCATAAGGCCGACCTACATGAGTCATTAGCACCGGCAAACCGCCTTGTTTGTAAATATGTAAAAGGGTGGGAATGGTAGCGTCGATACGCATTGTATCTTTAATCTTGCCTTTTTTTACCACGTTGTGATCCATTCTTACCAGGCAAACCTTGCCTTTCAGATCGGCATCGAGCATTCCAGGAAGCTTAGTCATCGTTCTTATCTCCTTTAAAATCAGATTGTTACTAAAGAAAACTTACAGCCAAATTATATACAGCTCTTTCAGGGATTTATTTATAGATTAAGCACAAGCCGTCAAGGATTATTTTGCCTCTACGAACCTGTTTTGGGCATTGCTGTTGATTTTTTGCCTCCTTGAGCAACTCTTTGGCAGAAATTGCCCACCCCATACATGCTCCCTGCTTGCTTGCCTAAATTACAGCTCAATTTCCCCTTACTTTGCTCTTACTTAGCTGAGATTAAGGTGAGGTAAGGGAGTGTTGAAGTAAAGAATTGTACACAGGAAAAGAGCATTGATGAACATGGGGGATAGTAAGTAACCACTCTTTAACTAAAAGTCAAAATTTTACCGGCTTTATTGGGCTTTATCTTCATAGAATGGTTTTACTTGTTTCTTTGTTGCTTCTGATAGTCTGGTTAAAAGCTTTGTGGCAGCAAAATCAAGATCTTCTGGGCTGCCGTTGTTCTCTACCACACAATCCACTTTATCGCGCTTAACCGCATCATCCATCTGAGCTTGCATGCGTTTTTTTAGCTCTGCTTCTGGTTCGCACCTGCTTTTCAAGCGCTCCAAGCGCAAGGTTTCTGGCGCACAAATCAGCACCAGAAAATCAAAGCAATTTTGCAATCCAACCTCAAACAGCAAGGGAACCTCGATGCAGATTAGCTGTTCTGTGCTGTTCTCTACAATCTCCTGTAAATCCATCAGTACTTTGGGATGGATTAGCGCGTTCAGAAACTTTAGTTCTTCTGCTTTATGGAAGACTATTTCAGCCAGTTTCTTCCTATCAATCAAGCCACAATGCAGATATCCACTTAGGATTGATTCAGAAAAATGCTGAACCAGGGTGTCCACAATCTTGGGGTCTTCCAAGCGCTGATTGGCAATTGTATCGGCAAAATAAACTGCTATGCCCTGCTCGATCAAACTTTGGCAAAACGTACTTTTCCCGCTGCCGATATTACCCGTAATCCCTACCAGCAATGGGCGTTTACTTTGTGGCATCTGTAAGTATCTGCAAAAGTTCTTCAAAGGCTACGCCTGTTTGGATTTTCCCTCCCTGTGCAACGGACACCTGTCCGCTTTGTTCGGAAACGATTATCGCAATTGCGTCGCTTAGCTCTGTTATGCCAATTCCCGCCAAATGGCGAGTGCCAAACTTCTGCACATAAGCTGGTTGCTTGGAAAGCGGTAGAACAACTTTGGCTGCCATAATCCGATCTCCACGTATGATTATAGCTCCATCATGCAACACACTTTTAGTGTTAAAAATGGTAAGAATCAAGCGCATGGAAATTGCCGCATCGATGATTTCGCTGCTATGAATGTATTCCTGCATCTTGCGTTTGTTTTCCAGAACTATCAACGCTCCCGTTTTGCGAAAACTCATGGTTGATACAGCATCGATTAAGGGAGTATAGAGTGAAGATTTTTCTTTCCTCCGAAAAGCGACTCCCAACTCACGCGATACATTCAGTTTGGCAAGGATAGACCTCAGTTCAGGCTGAAATAGAACTACCACCACTAAAATCCAGTAATTGCGGATTGCTCTTAGCAGCGAGCTTACCATCTTCAGTTCGAAAACCACAGCCAGAAAGTACAGCAAGAGGATAAAAAGCAAACCCCATAATACCTGGAAACCTCCGGATTTACGCACGATAATAAGCGATTGATAGATCATGAAGGCAATCAACATAATATCGATGATATCTTTGAAACGCGGAATTAAAAAGTTCATATCAGTCCCCTGCGGCGCTTGCAATAGCGCTAAATACACGCATAAACTGAACGTGTTCGGCAATATCGTGAACACGCAGTATGGCTACCCCTTGCATCATGCCAAACGCAGCAGCAGCAAGGCTTCCGGCAATACGCTCAGCGGGGCTGGAAGAGATTACGTGGTGGATAAAACTCTTACGGCTGGCACCTAAAACAATGGGTAAGCCAAACGTCTTGAAGCTGGCAAGATGAGATAGCAGCTCCAGATTATGTTGCAAGTTTTTGCCGAAACCAATACCGGGATCAAGCATTAGCCTGGTTGTGTTTATGCCCATATCCCGGCAAAACTGCAGACGTTGCAGGAAAAACTCCAGTACATCGCTCACCACATTTGTATAATGCGGTGCTACCTGCATGGTTTGCGGCTCGCCTTGCATATGCATCAGAATTAGTTTAATGTTCGGATTGGCAGCAATTACTTCTGCCATGTTAGGATCGTAACGCAAAGCCGAGATGTCATTAATAATATCTGCGCCTGCCGCTATGGCTGCTTGGGCTACTTCCGCTTTACGTGTATCGATGGAGTATAGAATATCCGGGTGTTGCTGTTTAAGCTTGCTAAGCAGCGGAATAATCCGCTCTATTTCTACATTAGCTTCTACAGGGTACGCTCCGGGACGGGTAGATTCTGCCCCGAGATCGATAATATCTGCTCCCTGGTCAATCAGCTTTTTAGCTTGGTCCAAAGCCTTGTCTGTATCAAGATATATCGAACCATCGGAAAAGGAATCCTCCGTTACATTCAAGATGCCCATTAGAATTGGTAGCTTGTGGGGGAAAATATTAATTTTCATTGATTACAAAATTGCATCTTATGCGATACTTCCGCTCGGGATTGTAAGTTCCGCGAAAACCAAAACGCCAGGTTCGCAAAGCCTTTTGCACTGCTTCTACATAGCTGGCAGTGGAGTAGGAGATAACCACCACGCTGCCCATATCCACTTCTCCGCGCGAAGTTAAGCGAAATTCCAGAAACACTTCGCCTTCTTCAGTGGGTTGGATATTGGGCTTGGACTGAGCTATGATATAGGCTTCGCCACTGCCTTGCTCCATGCTGGTAGAAAAGCCAAAGTTACCACCAGGTAGGTTTTTACCTAAATCACGCAAACCGGAATCGCTTCGCTCTCGTGAAGTCCGTGGCCTGCTTGCAGGGCTTATTGCATCCGCTGGGGTTTCCATTACCGGTGTTTCAATGATGCGCTGTTCAGTAGCCGGTGCAGGATTTACAGTTGGAGCTACACTTACAACAGATGGAGCTAATGCAGGTTTATCCGCTTCCGCTACTGCCGGTACTGGCGTTACACCCTTTGCGGCAGGAGCGCGCTCGGTTGCAACACGCTGGGGTAATTCCCATTCAAAGCTGTGCCATTTAAGGGGTAATACGGGTTTTATGAAGATCACAGCCAAAAGCAATAATAGCAGAATATGCACTATTGCCGATTGCACATAACCACTCTTCAGCATTGGATGCAGCTTGATATTCACTTACTCTTTACCCTGTTCCGCAGTTGCCACAAAGATGCGCTCGAAACCTGCTCCACGGATAATATCCATCAGGTTAATCAGTTTCTGCACCTGCACCTGACTTTCGGTAGCAATACGCACCACTTGTTCCGGACTTACGTATTTGGTCTGTAGTAATACCTGTAAATCTTTGATATCTACCTGTTTCTCGTTCAGATACACCTTGTCGTCACTAAAATACGTAATCAGTAGAATCTGGTGGCTTTGCCTCACCGCTGTGGAAGAACCCGGTAACTTGATCGGCAAGCCTGTTTGACTGGCAAAATTGGAGGCTATCAGCAAAAACAAGAGCAGCAGAAAGATCACATCCGTCATAGAGATTAGCATGGTGGTACTGATGCGCTGTTTGGAAAGGCGGAGCTTCATGGCTGTCCCTGTTTCATGTTCTGATATTTTATGGTATACTCCACTGCGCTATCCTGCATGTCTTTAACGATGTTTTCCAGGTTCTGCACCAGATCGTTATAGAAAATAATCGTGACGATGCCTACTATCAAGCCACCAATAGTGGTAAGTAGGGCAACCCAGATTCCGCCTGCCAATTGAGAGATATCCACTCCGCTCTGGCTGGAACCCTGGATGTTCATGAACACACGCACCATACCTAACACTGTGCCCAAAAACCCAATCAGCGGTGCTATCGCCGCAAAAGTGGAAAGCCAGCCCATGCCCCGCTCCAGCTCGTGCAGTTGCAGGTTGGCAGTGGATTCCATGCTTTGGTTGATGAGATCGAGGTTATCGCTCTGCGTGTTAAACAGCTTATCCAGCATGATCCCCAAGGGGCTTTCATTGGCGTAAATCTTTAACACGCTACGCATATTATCCAGCTTGTCTTGTTGCAACAAAGAGCTTTGCAGCTTCTGATTGGCAGCCTTAACCCGATGTAATTGCCGGTATTTCTCAATAACGATTCCTATCACAATTACCGAGATAACCATCAGCACATACATCAGTATGCCACCCTGGACGATTAGATTTAGTATGGACATAAAACTCCTTATATAAATGCAGCGCTTTTGTTTTACTCGTCTACCTGCGCAAGCAGGTATCCAGCCCTTTTAAAAAGGATGATAATAATTAACCACCGAAAGCGCTGAAGTCACCAAATCGCCGTGTAATTTTGCCTATCAGCGAAAATCTGCGCCCTTTATCCCGCATAAATCTGCGGGAAACAAAAAGCTTTATCCACGTCTTCACGAAAACACCGCACTTTTGAAATATGGAACACCGGATAGCGAGCTAATCACACAAGCTCCGGTGTTCCAATACTTTTACACTTCTATGGCATGAGTGCTACAGGCAAATTCTCTATGCGTTCTTTTCCTGAAAACTCTTCATAAATTCTGCAAGCGCGTGAGCAGCAGTTAAAGGCAGAGAATTATAGATAGATGCTCTGCAACCACCCACATCACGGTGCCCTTTCAGCCCAATCATCCCTTGCTTTTTGGCTTCGCTGATAAACTGGGCTTCCAGCTCTTCAGTAGCCATGCGGAAGGTGACATTCATGAGAGAGCGGTCTTCAGCTGCGACTGTTCCTTTGTAAAATCCCTTCGAGTTATCAATGGCATTATAAATGTAATCAGCCTTGGCAATGTTGTTTTGCTCAATTTTATCCAAGCCGCCGTAGTTTTCGATCCATTTAACAACTAAACCGATCATATAGATAGTAAATGCAGGCGGAGTATTATACATGCTACCATTCTTCGCATGAATCTGATAATCGAGCATCGAAGGAAGACCAGCAGGGCAAGTAGCCAGAAAGTCCTTTTTAATAAGCACAACTACGCATCCGGCCGGCCCAATATTCTTTTGCGCTCCAGCGTAGATCATGGAGTATTTTTGCACGTCAATGGGCTTGCTCATGAAATTAGAGCTCATATCAGCGATCAAAGGCACATCTGCAGGTACTACAGGGTCGGTCTTCCACTCAGTCCCAAAAATCGTGTTGTTTGTGGTAATATGCAGATAGGCAGGGTTTTCGGATAATTTCCAGGTTTTGGGGATGTAGCTGAAATTCTTATCTTCTGAACTGGCAGCGAGATGCACAGCTTTACCAATCTTTTTAGCTTCACCGATGGCTTTCTTGCTCCACACGCCTGTATGGATAAAGTTGGCAATTTTGCCTTCAGGTGCGAAGCTCATCGGTACCATCAGGAATTGCATACTTGCACCACCCTGAAGGAACAGAACTTCCCAATCGTCACCCAGGCCATAAATGCGTTTTATGGCTGCATAGGTTTCGTCGATGATGGCTTGGTATTCTTTGCTGCGATGGCTCATCTCCATCACAGATAGTCCCATGCCTTTGTAGTTAAACAAATCAGCCTGTGCTTCCAGCAGCACTTCTTCCGGCAAAACAGCCGGACCAGCGTTAAAGTTATGGATGCGATCCATTTGGGGCCTCCTGATATTATTTTGTATTCTGAGTACAAGGATTTCTATGTCCATTCTTTCAGGCAAGTGATTTCTTTCGTTTTCAGAATTTTGTTGACTTATATACCGCCTTGCCAACTGTGATACCAAGGTGTAAATATATGATTCATAAACTATTAGCTAATACAAAGGTCATTCTCGCTTCTGCGTCTCCCAGGCGTAGAGAACTTTTTACTTTATTGGGATTATCCCCGCAAATCACTCCTGCGGACTTGCCAGAGCCACTAACTGCAGAAGCCCCAGAAATACAGGCAATGCATCATGCCAAAAATAAGGCGCTGCATATTCGTGGAATAGTGGCAGCAGATGCTTTAATCGTTGCTGCTGATACGCTTGTGGCTGTAAACGAACAGATATTGGGCAAACCGGATGATGAACCCCAAGCCAAAGCATTTTTGCAGCTACTTTCAGGGCAAAAGCACAATGTATATACCGGAATATGTATTATTTACAATGGTGCAGTGCTGTGTGATTATGAGTGCACTGCCGTAAGTTTTGCCCAATTATCGCACTTCGAGATTGATGCCTATATAGCCACTAAGGAACCGATGGATAAAGCAGGTGCATATGGAATTCAAGGCTTTGGGGCTCAGTTCATTACTCGCGTTGAGGGCTGCTATTTCAATGTTATGGGTTTCCCCATCCGCAAATTTTATGAGATGCTTAAAGAGCTATTGGCAAAGGAGATGCTGTGATTACATATACAAATGC
>JAVEUB010000323.1:0-3023 GCA_034005785.1 Cloacimonas sp. (SeqCode)
ACGACGCTCTTCCGATCTGGTTTTGCCTACTCCACCTTTTTGGTTCACAATCGTTATAACTTTCGCCATAATATCCTTTTATCTTGTATGTAGCATGATAGCAGTAGGGTTTGGAGAATTACTATCCCCACTCTCTTAAAAGCTGATGTCATTCCCGCGGAGGCGGGAATCCAGCCATGATGAATCCCATTAGGGATGACACAAATAAAGCATTGCAGTATAAACATATATCTTCCGTTCTTACAGAACTTGTAAATGGGCTGGATTTCTGCCTCCGCAGGAATGACAAGCGTTTTCACACAAGCTCCTACGCGGGAATGACAGCGTGGCTTTAATCACTTTCCTCACTCACTACTCACTACTTAACATTTTTAGCGCATCATCAAATTTCGTTGTTTAATGCCTATAATCTTGCGTATTCCCAGGTCGGGATCGGTTTTTTCCAGAAGCACTTCAAAATTTAGCTTTTCCAAGTCTGTAAGCTTCTGGGATTTGTAAAATATTGCCATGCCCCCTGGTTTCAACAAACGGCGCAAGGGAGCCAGATAGCGCTCTTCCAAAGCCACGGCACGGCATATTACGTAGTCGAAACTGGGTCGGCGTGCCAGAAAAGCATAGTCTTCCAGCCTGGCACAAGCCACAGAGCTGTCCATCAAGCCCAAAGTGCTAATAAATTCTTGCATGGCATGGGTTTTCTTTTGCACCGAATCCAGCAGTACCATCGTGCATTGAGGCACCACCAGCTTTAAGGGAATCCCTGGTAAACCGCCACCTGAACCAAAATCCAGCACAGTTTTATCCACAAAATCCAAACATTCCAAAGCAAGCAGGCTGTCAAGGAAATGCTGTGTCCAGTATTTTTCCAGGGGTAAATTTCGTGATACCAGATTAACTCCACGGTTGGCGCAGCTAAGTAGCTGGAAATAATGCTCAAATTTCCCCATAAGCTGGGGGATGTGTTCCAGCTTTAGTTCGTTCAGATAGTCTTCAAAACGTTGTTTATGCTCGGTCATGGTTTCTCCTCTGGTAAGTTGCGGATTAAGGCTTGCACCAGAAATGAATTATCCTGGCGCATCGTGTTTAGCAGCGCATAAGCCTGATGTGATGCTATTTGCCGCAAGGAACGGGCAACGATGTAGCGGTAGCGTTCACTGGAGTGAAGCGCGTATTGCGAAAGAATAGTTACGCTTTCTTCGCTTTTAATGCTGCCTAACAGTGAAAGGCAGGCAGTGATGTATCTATGCTCAGCTAAATGCTGGCGAATGGGTAATATAAGCAAGCTGTCCCCGGTTGTGGAAATCAGGCTGAGGGCCATTTTGGCTTTCAGACTGTCCGGGTCGGTTACATAATCATAAAGGCTGGCTTTGAAATCCGGATTATCGGTCAAAAATGCTTCCAGAGCGCGATACTCCAGCCCTGATTTGCTGTTCAGCTTGTTTTCCAGAATATAGCTCTGTCCTTCTTCCTTCCTGTCCATCAGCACTTTACGGGCTTCACGGACTCTTTGGATGGCGCTTCCAACTTCCCATTCTGCAGCAGCGGCAAAAACCTGTGCAATAGGTGCCTCAGCGCTTACCAAAGGGTCGTCGCCAACTTGTTCCGGGGCTATTTCTGGAGCGGGTTTGTTCAGCTCAATATCTCTGCCAATACCGTAAGTTCCCTTCTTCCAGTTTGTGTCATTAGCCTTGGTGGAATCGGGATAAGCATCTTTACCACCTGCGTCCAGGAACAAACCAATGCCTCCGGTAGAACGGCTAAAAGCTGCGTTACCATAGTTTTGAGGGTTACTGCGTTCATAGCGGTCATCACCCATTTTGTCCACAAAGATGCCAACCGAATTGCTGAGTCCCAAACCGTTACCACCTTCGATGGAATAGGCATCATTACCGCTGGCATCGATCAGCACGCCCAAACCCCAATCGTGTCCTGCACCTTGGCCAGGCCCATGACGGCTGTAATAGGCATCATTGCCACCGCCATCATAAAGGTATCCGGCAGCAAGGTGAATGCCCGAGCCTTGCGGGTAATAAATGGCGTTATACACATCGTTTCCGGCTTCATCAATAAGCATTCCGGTGGCATACCAATAGCCCACGCCTTGGGCATAAACACCGCCTAAGTACTGGTCATTACCGCTTTTATCAAACAACAGCCCCAGGCCTCCAGCGTAGTCCGAACGCAGGCCAAAGCCCATGCCTTGTCCCATGCTGCGAAAGTCGTTTGGCATCAAAGGCGCGTGGGTATATTTTCCGCCAAGCTCGTAAAGATCAGCTCCAGAGCCATCCAAAATTGCACCCACTCCACCCAAAGAACCAAGCCCCTGGCTAAGCGTTGTGGCAGAGTAGCTATCTCGCCCCTGTTTATCCACAAGCAAGGCAATACCTTGCATCGCTGCACCCTGGCTAAATAAACCGCTGCGATAGCAGTCGTTACCGTTTTCATCAAGATGGATATTTGTTCCCAAAAAAGCTGAAAAGGCAAAATCATCGGTTTGGTAAATATCGTCGCCAGCCAAGTCCATAGATATCCCCAAACCGGCAAGGCTGTAAAACATTTCAGCAGGCTTTGTATTGCGATAGATATCGTTACCGGCATAATCTATCAGCAGATAACAGTAGTTAGCGTAACTGGTATTCAGCCGCATTTCATACAAATCATTACCTGCAGGCTCTATCAGCAGACACAAATGGGCTTTCTTTAAAGCTTTTAGTTGCATATCGTTATAGCTGTCGTTTGAACTTGTGCCGATCAGCATTAGCCCATAAACGCTATTCTTAGCCATCACTTTTTTATTATCGTATTTTAGCTTGGCAGCGCCATCGGCAAGCACTTGGCACATTGCAAGATAGCTAAGTGATGCTGCCTGCATTTTCCGCATATTTAGTTTATCGAGCAAGGTAGTGATTATTTCCGGATTATCTAAAGCAAAGTCCGGCAAGTTCTTGCTGAACTCAGCATATCTATCTTTATCTTCTTCCTCAATCATCGCTCCGTAAAAGAAGGCGCTAAGGCTGTCTAACTGA
>JAVEUB010000050.1:0-12314 GCA_034005785.1 Cloacimonas sp. (SeqCode)
CAAAGCCCGGTAGTAAAGGCAGAGGGTAGCTTGCATGTGTTGATGATTGATGATGATGAAAGCATCGTGCAGCTTTACATACGCTTCCTGAACAAAACAGGGCATAAAACCATCGGAGTGGATAACCTCCCCGATGCTTTGAAAGAGCTTGCCAACCAGCCTTATGATGTGGTCTTGGTGGATTTAAACATCCCCGGCTCCAATGGAGTAAGCATCATCACGGCTATCCGGGAGGCAGGCTACACCATGCCTGCTATCGTGCTTTCCGGGGCGGTGTACAATGTTGATCTCCCTTCACTGGAATCCCTGGGGGTAATATCCGCCGTAGAGAAATCCAGCGATATGCAACCTCTGCTTATGGAGCTTGGCAAACTGCTTTCAAAACCATAATCAACAGCTTGCACATCAGAACCCCAAACACCCGTCATCGGAATGTTCATATCTGCCCATTGAGCCAACAGGCAAACAGAAAGCAAGCTTAATGCAGCTAATAGAACAATCCGCAGTTTCATGCTAACATCCTTAATAATAAAATACTAAAACCACTATTATTGAAAAACCTATATCCGTCAATCAAAGTGTTAAGCTTTGCCAAGATGCATGTTCCATAGTTCAAATTGACAAATTTAGCTACACTGCAAATATGGGTTTCTTATGGATAATATTAACGTATTCAGCGTTTTTGAGGTGACCAGACACATTCGTCAGGTAATCGAATCCTCTCTTGAGCCACTCTACGTAGCCGGAGAGATATCGAGCTTTGTGCATCATAGCTCGGGGCATATTTATTTCAATCTAAAGGACGAAAACGCCACCCTTCGTTGCACTTTTTTCCGCAATGCCAATTATCGTCTGGATTTTAAACCAGCGGATGGTATGCAGGTTGTATGCTATGGCAAGATCACGGTTTTTGAGAAAGGTGGTACGTACAATCTGAATGTGCAAAGCATGAGCCAAGCAGGCTTGGGAGCTATGCAACTGAAGTTTGAAGAGTTAAAACGCAAGCTGCAAAAAGAGGGCTTGTTCGAGGCAGAGCATAAGCAAGCAACACCCAAATATCCCGATAAAATTGGCATCGTAAGTTCCCCCACGGGAGCGGCTTTGCAGGATATTCAGAATATCATAAAGCGTCGCTTTCCGGTGGAATTGCAGATTTATCCGGCTTTGGTTCAAGGCTCTGATGCCCCACCCCAAATTATTCGGGGGATACAGTATTTCAACCTTGCCAAAGAGGTTGATCTGATTATTGTTACACGTGGTGGCGGTTCGCAGGAAGATTTGTTTTGCTTCAACGACGAAGCTTTAGCCAGGGCGATTTTTGCCTCCCGCATTCCCATTATCTCGGCGGTAGGGCATGAGATAGATTTTACTTTGGCAGATTTTGTGGCTGATTTACGCGCACCAACTCCTTCGGCAGCCGCCGAGTTAGCCGTTCCGGATAAAAAGGATTTGCTTTCTTTGCTCAACTCCCTGAATCGCCGGCTTGTTATTGCCAAACAAAAAGAGCTTAGCGGCTACTACCAAAGCCTGGCCGAAGCAAGGCTCAGCTTGAACCGCTTTTCGCCTGAACGCTTGTGGCAAAGCTATCAGCAGCGTTTTGACCTCGCCACGATGGGCTTGATGAACGCTGCCAGACAGTTACAGCAGAAAAGAATGAAGCTGGACAATGTTTCGCAGCGGAGCCTGCAAAGCTTGCAAAGCAGGCTGGAACTAAAGCTGAGGCGGGCAGAGCATGATTCCCAAAATGCTTCGCACAAGATGCTGGATACTGTGGTGCATACTGTGGAAAACTACACAGAACGGTTGAAACACGCAAGTGAACTTTTAGCGCAGTTATCGCCGCAGAAGATCCAAAGTAAAGGCTGGATTATGGCTATTAAAGACGGGAAGATTATCAGCAGCGTAAAACAGCTGAAGGCTAAGGATAGAATGCAGCTTAGTTTCGCCGATGGAGTAGCCGAAAGCATTGTGGATTGTACGTGGGAGAAGCTATGAGACGGTGTTTTCTCGCCATTATCACCCTTTGGCTGATGCTGGCATCAGGTTACGCAGCGGAAATCCGTTCCGTTTGGGCTTTACCCTGGGATATTAGTACTCCCGAAGCGATTGATAAGCTGATAAACACTGCCCTTCAGAACAATCAGAATGAGCTTTTAGTGGAAGTGCGTTATCGGAGTGATGCCCTTTTTGATACATCTCTTGGTGCCTATCAATACCCAAATCCTGAGCCGCTCAGCTACGTTATAAAGGATGGTAGCTTCGATCCCTTAACCTATACCCTTAACCAGGCTCACCGTGTGGGGCTTAAAGTTCAGGCTTGGGTAATAGTTTTCAATGCCACCCCAGTGGATACTAAGCTGATGCAGAGCAATTTCATTTTTCAGAACCACCGCGATTGGATTACTTATGATGAAAGCGGACTAAGAGGTTATTCGTCCAAGCAGTTTGGCAATTTTATCGATCCTGGTATCCCCGAAGTGCAGGATTATCTGCTGGATGTGTTTAGCAATCTTGCTGTAGGTTATCCGGAATTGGATGGAATTCACCTGGATTATATCCGCTATCCCGAGCCCTCCAAGGGTTATCACCCCATCTCCTTGGAACGCTATAAAGAATACTGCCGCAACCAGATGGATATTGGGTTCAATGAATGGCGCATCATGCAAGTTAGCGGATTTGTGGAGCGCTTGTATCATCAGCTTAAGCAGATAAACCCGCGGTTAATTATCAGTGCTGCTGTTTTTGCCGATATCGCCGAGGCCAATGTTGCTTATGCACAGGATTGGCCAGCATGGCTGCGTAGTGGCATCATTGACCGTGTTTACCCCATGGCATATAATGTGAAATACGAAACCCATAAACGCCAGGTAGAGCAGATGAAGCTGATTAACCACGATGAAAATATTATTATCGGCTTGCGTGCTTGGGACGAAGGAGGCCGCTCTTTAGCCACTTCTGGCGGATGCAAATACAACGTTTTGGATATAGCCCGCAGGATAGAATTGAGCAGAGAACTCGGTTTTGGCGGCACAGCTTTGTTTAGTTATGCCGGCTTGAGTGTAGGCAATGCCTGGCCTCAACTAAAGAATCTAAGCTACCAGGACACAATAACTAATCAAATTGGTGAGGAAGCATCAGAAGCCCATGAAGCCGGTGCTAAGATTTCTGCCAACAGTAAAGCCTATATTGTGGATTTGCAAATACCAACGGAAGGTCGCTGGCATTGGGAAGTTAGTGACGGCAATCAGGTATATCAGCGTAACCGCTATTATTTGCAAGGCAATAACCGTGATTTTTGGGATGGCACTTTTCCTCGCACCGAGGAAGAAACGAAACAGATAAATCCAGGACAGTATGTAATGCACTTGTATCGTGATGATGCGCAGTATAAATACCTGATACCGGTAGTATTTGAAGCGTTGGACGCCCATTGAGCAATTTAAGCAGGCAAGCGGGAATACTTTCGGCAACAGAGTTTTTCCGCTTCTTTATCAAAAGCATTATCGGTATTGCCCTGGCAAGGTTGATCAGTCCTGCTGAACTTGGTAGCTACCGCCAGCTTTTTTTGATTTACAGCACTTTTTCCACGTTATTGTTGCTTGGTATCCCCCAAAGTCTGTTGTATTTCCTGCCTAAGTGTAATACTCCGGAAGAGCAAAAACGGATTATCAGCCGCACGCTGAATGTAGTGTCGCTCTTGGCTCTGGTATTTGCCTTGCTAATCTTCCTGTTGCGTGGGTTTATCGCAGCTAAGTTTCACAATCCTGCGCTGGAAAGCCTTCTGCTGTTCTATGCCATTTATCCTCTGTTTATCTTTATCACCCAGCTCTATAGCTCTATTATGCTGGGGCTGAAACAACCGCTGCAAGTTGCGAAGTTTACGCTGTTTTCCATTCTTACCGATCTCATCTTAATCTTGGGGGTAGCGCTCCTAACCAGAAATCTAACCCTAATCGTATGGGCAGTTATCGCCTCTGCGCTGTTGCAATGGCTTTACGCACGTATCCGTTTATGGAGCTTTCACGCTTTAAAACTGAAACTGGACTTTTCGGGGTTTCAGGCGCAACTTGCCTATAGCATACCCTTGGGTGTATCTTCCATCATCGGCATGCTTAGTGTGCAGCTGGATAAGTTTATGATTTCAGGTTTTTTTAGCCCGGAGCAATTTGCCATATTTTCTATCGGAGCTATGGAGCTTCCTTTGATAGGCATTTTGGCGAATTCGGTAAATTCGATACTTCTCCCACATCTTAACAGTAAGAATCCCAAGCTCATGGGCGAATTGTACAGTGCCGCAGTACGTAAGAACTCGCTGATTGTATTCCCCTTAGCTGCCTTGTTCTATCTTTTTGCTCAGCCGATTATTGTGTTCTTGTATGGCTCAATATATGCAGAAGCCGCTGTGTATTTCAAGATTTACTTGCTTATTCTCCCCCTGAGGGTAGCAACTTATGGCATTATTTTCCAGGCATTTGGTAAAACCAAAGTTATCTTGCTAAATGCCATTTTTACGCTTATGCTGAATGCCGTGCTAAACTATGCCCTGATAAACGCCATGGGAATGAAAGGAGCTGCCATTGCAACAGTTATTGTAACCTGGTTGTCTGTAGCTTTGTACCTTATCCTGATGAAAAGTGACCTGAAATTGCCCTTGCGAGATTTCTTTCCCATGCTCAAAATTCTTCGCACAGCAATTGCCACAATCCTGGCTATGTTAGGCTGTGTACCCGTTATATACTATGTAAAACCCGCAATGCTTAGCATGATCGGGGGGGGGATTTTATTCTCGCTCCTGTTCGTAGGTATGGGCAGGCTTACAGGCGCTATTCTCCAATATGATCTTGACGTGGTGAAGGAATTGTATCTGAACCTGATAAATAGAGTTCGACGGTGAAAAAACTACTGTACATCTCCTACCTATTTCCTCCAGTAGGGGGTTCGGGCGTACAAAGAAGCTTAAAGTTCGCCAAGTATTTGCCAGAATATGGTTGGGAGCCAATCATGCTGGTTGCCAATCATCGCTTTCTGAAGCAACCCAAGGATTATAGCTTATCGCAAGATATTGATCCCAAGCTGATTATTTACCGTACTTTTAGTTTAGATATCAGGTGGTTTTATAAGCTGCTGTGGGGATTAAAACTCCATAAGCTGGTAAATCTGCTAAACAGCAATTTCTTAATTCCCGATCCGGACATAATGTGGCTACCTTATGCCAAATATGCGCTGAAACGCATTTTTAAAGAGCATAAGATAGACCTCGTTTTCATCACTGCCCCTCCTTACTCGTCGTTGTTTCTGGGAGATTATGTAAAGCAGCGCTTCGGTGTGGACTATTGTGTGGATTTCCGTGACCTGTGGACAAAAGGGGTGGGCAGAGCTGATAACCCTCCCCCACAACATATTCAAGCAAAAGAAAAAGAATGGGAAAAGCAGATACTGATCCAAGCGAAACAGGTTTTGTGCGTTAATGAGGCTATGGTTAGCAAGCTGCAACAATTTGTTCCAGAAATACTCAGAAACAAGTTTAGCGGTATTACAAACGGTTATGACGACACAGATTTTGCCTCTGCGCCTGCATATAAACGGCAAAATGAGATGCACATCGTGTTTACCGGTTCTCTTTACGGACGTTTTCAGCCTGATATTATCTGGCAAGCTTTATCTGAACTAATTGAAGAAGGAAAGATAAGTGCCCACAAAATCCGATTTGAGATATATGGTGCCAATTCACCTAATTTTGTGCTTGGCAGATATGCCGCTGATTCCGCGATAAAAAGCATCGTTAAAATTCTTGCTTATCTTCCTCATCATACCTCTATAGAAATGATCTGCCTGGCTGATGCTTTACTGGTTTTATCCCCTGTGGGTAATGGCTCGAACACGGACAGCCATTCCAAGCTTTTTGAATATATGCGCAGCGAAAGACCGATATTGGCAGTAGTTGATTTGCATAGTATAGGGGCGCAAATACTAAGGAAGAGCGGAACAAGTTTCATTGCCGATGCTTCTTCGTGCACGGCTGTTAAAGCTACCATACATGAAATGTACATCAAGTGGGAAAATGCCGAACTATACGTTAACCCAGATATAGCGTACATAAATTCTTTTGAACGTAAAGCCCTAACTGCGAAACTGGCTTCCGTACTTAATTCGGCGTGTAATCGATGATTAAAGTGCTGCTTATCCCTTCCTGGCATCCTTGCCCTAAGCAGCAATATGCTGGAAAGTTCTTTATTGAACAGGCTGAAGCGCTTGCGGAAAAGGGACTTGCGGAGATAAGCATACTGGATTGGGGACAAAATGAATTTCAACTTACCGTGCGTAAACCGCTACAAAGTTTGGGCAAATTTGTACATTACCTCGCCGCTAAACCCACAATCACCGTTATCGGCAAGAATCTAACACGTATCCGAATTCCGCATCTTAGCTGGACAAGCTTGTTATTGAGCGGAAACATAGATGCTTTACTCAGCAAAATTAACCTGTCTGATAAACCAGACATTATCCATGCCCATGTAACATTTCCGGCAGGTTATATTGCCTGGAAGCTTAGCGAAAAGCTTGGAATACCTTTTATTATCACCGAGCACAGCGGACCTTTCCCCTTCCCCGAATACGTTACCCGTAAAGGCATTTCACCGCTGCTTAGCGAGCCTTTAAGGGCAGCTTCAAGAGTGTTGGCGGTTAGTTCGCATCTCAGCCAGCAGATTCAGGCTTGCATAGGGATAGATGCTAAGGTTATTCCCAATATGGTAAACACGGATTTTTTCCAGTTCCAGCAAAAGCCAGAGCGGATTGATGGACTATACGGCAAAGATCACCTGAAACTCTTTGCTTTATCAGCGTTATCCACTGCCAAAGGCGCATGGGAGCTGGTGCAAAGCATGAAACAGCTAAAAGACAGCGGACAGGATTTTCACTTGTATTGGGGTGGGGATGGCTCTCTGCGCAGCAAACTGCATAAACGGATAACGGACTTACACTTGCAGCATAATGTGCTGTTTCTGGGGCAGCTAAGCCCAGAGCAAACACTGAGGCAATACCAAAACTGCGAAATCTTTGTAATGCCAAGCCGTATTGAGAGTTTCAGTATGGTGCTTATTGAAGCAATGGCTTGTGGAAAGCCTGTAGTAGCCACCAATTGTGGAGGTCCTGCTGATATTGTAAGAGATTTCTGTGGCAGGCTGGTGCCAGTGCAGAACCCGCAAGCTTTTGCAAGTGCGATCTCGGAAATAGCTAAGAATCTGGGTAGTTACAAACCCGCTGAGATTAGAGATTATTGTGTAACACAATTCGGCCAAGATCTTGTCTGCCAGGAAATAACCACTATCTATGCAGAATGCTTGAGGTAGATTAGGATAACTTTCATATTTGATGGGTAAACTTGTTAGGTTGGGCTGCTCTCTCTTGCATGCATTGGCTTAGCATTGGCTTGGCATTGTCCATGCCATAGCCAATGCTAAGCCAATGCTAAGGCAATGCGAGCAGGAAAGAAAGAAACATAGTTTCAGCAGCAGCTAAAACAAAATGTTGCTCAGAAAGTTGTTATACTCAATTTTTACATTTATACATGCTCGAAGTGAACACGTGCCGAATACATTAGTCTCCGTTTAAAACGTCCGTAATTGTAGAAATCAGTTCTTCCCGCATGAAAGGCTTTTGCAGGCAGGCTTTTGCGCCTAATTTCTGGGCAAGCGGCAGATAGCTGTCCGGGCCATATTTCCCCCCCCCGCTCATGGCCACAATTTTCAGATTAGGCCGTAAAGCCAAGAGTTCTTGGATGGTTTCCAAGCCCTCTTTATCCGGCATGATAATATCGGTTAGCACCAAATCCGGATCAAATGCAGCACATTCTGCCAATGCCTGATTACCGTCTCCAGCTTGGCGAACTTCATATCCCGCCTTGCTAAGCATCTGCACCAATACGTTACGGAAACTGTCATCATCTTCTATTACTAATATTTTAGCCATTTCACTATCCTTCATTGTACATGAACTTAGGAGGTAGCATTTAATATAGCCTACCACCTTGAACCCATCTTTGCTTGATAGCCTTAATTTGTAAAGCTTTATTTCAGGGATTTTGGCTTCAAACACTAAAATGTGTGGAAATATTGCAACACAAATAAAAAAGAGGACGCTATCTCTAACGTCCTCTAATATGCTGGTGGCGAAACCCAGAATCGAACTGGGGACACAAGGCTTTTCAGGCCTCTGCTCTACCGGCTGAGCTATCTCGCCCTTGGTTCGATCATTCCTAATGAAAGCCGCTTTTCTGTCAAGCACAAAATTTACTGGCATCCCCATTTTCCCTGTCATTCCTGCGGAGGCAGGAATCCAGACCATTCATAAGTTCTGTAATAACGGTAGATAGATGTCTATACTGCAATGCTTTATTTGTGTCATCCCTAATGGGATTCATCAGGGCTGGATTCCCGCCTCCGAGACTGTGTGAAAACGTTTTGTCATACCCGCGGAGGCGGGTATCCAGCCCATTCATAAGTTCTGTAATAGCGGTAGATAGATGTCTATACTGCAATGCTTTATTTGTGTCATCCCTAACGGGATTCAACAGGGCTGGATTCCCGCCTCCGCGGGAATGACATAAGGTTTTGCAGTTTTCGCACAAGCTCTGAATCCGGTTTTCCGCTCTTCGCAGATAACACTTTTCCTCTTTTACTCTTTTACTCTTTGTTTAATCATTTTTTACATGAAAATGAACTGTCGGCTACCTTGGGCGAGCGCAAAAAAGCCCCTACTAAGTATATGGGTAAATTTTCATTATCAAAGGCGGAAACGCAGTACTCATGGATGTTTCTCTGTTCTTCTCCGTTTTCTCTGTGGTTTCTCTGTTCTTCTCCGCTTTTCTCTGTGGTTAAAAAATATAACTTCATAGTGTCCAGTATCTTATTTTCAAATCAATCCCCACTTCAGCATTTCTCTTTTCCTCTTTTCCTCTTTTACTCTTTGTTTAATCTTTTTTGGCTTACATGTATGGCTTGTAGTATGGCTTATATGCCAAAGCAGAAAAGGGGGCAATTGCCCCCTGTATTTGAATATCTTATTGTTAGTGTGTTTATTAGCTGCGTCTAATCTTTTTGGGCCGTGATGGCTCTACCACAGTTGCCAGAATGGGGATCCCCAATACTTTATTGCGGGTAAAGGCCTTTAGCAGTTGAGCTTCGTAGCGGGCTTCCAGATCGATAAGGCAATGATCACCAAAAATATCAATCTGCCCAATTTCGATGCTGCGGGCTACTTTTAGCCTGTTTACGTAGCGCATCAGTTCGCGTTTAGTTAGCTGCTGTTTAGCACCAATGCTGAGGCGAAAGGTTGTGAAGGTAAAGTTTTCTTTCTTCTCGCGGGGACGTTTTTCTTCCGGGGCTTCCAGATCGAAACTATCTTTGTAATAGGTTAGGAAACGGTTGAATTCCACGGACACGAAACGTTGGATAAGCTCTTCACGCGTCATCCAGCCAAGTTTTTTATATACGCTGGGTAAAAATGATTCTATCTGTTCAGAATCTATTTCCACTCTTTCCACGGTGTCGATAAAATTAAATAGCTGCTTTTCGCAAATATCTCTTCCACCAGGTACTGGGGTATAAATTATCTCTCTGCCAAGGCGTTTTTCAATAGCTTTCAGGGCGGATATTTCTTTGCTATGGATAATGGTTACAGAGATTCCGCTTTTCCCGGCTCTACCTGTTCTGCCCGAGCGATGAATGTAAATATCCGGTTCCAGTGGCGCATGAAAATTGATGATATGGGTAAGATCATCCACATCCAGTCCGCGAGCTGCTACATCTGTGGCCACCAGCAAACGTACATATTTTGTCCGGAAACGGCTCATCACCAGTTCGCGCTGTCCTTGCGACAAATCACCATGCAAGGCATCAGCATTATAGCCGTCTTGTTGCAGTTTATCGGCAATCTCTTGAGTTTCGGTGCGGGTACGGCAAAAGATAATGCCATAAATCTTGGGGCTCATATCTGCTATCCGCTTTAAAGCAAGGTATTTATCCCTGGCTTGTACACGGTAGAAGAAGTGACTGATATTTTCTGCACCAATGTTTTGGTTGCCGGCACTGATGCGGTAGGGATCGTTCATAAACGTATTGGCAAGCTTGGCTACATCTGCTGGCATAGTAGCCGAAAAGAGCATCGTTTGCTTGGTTTTGGGGGTGTGGCTCATGATGCTGAACAGGTCTTCCTTGAAGCCCATATTTAGCATTTCATCCGCTTCATCCAAAATCAGCGCGGCAATTTTCTCTATCTTCAAGGCACCCTGACGAATCATATCTTGTACGCGGCCTGGGGTTCCAATAACGATGTGCACACCGGCTTTAAGGGCTTCTTTCTGTTTGTAAATGGGTGCTCCACCATATACCGCAGCAGTTTTGATACGGGGCATATATTTGGCATAAGATTCCAAATCTCCGGCAATTTGCAAGCAAAGTTCACGCGTGGGGCATAAAATAAGCGTTTGCACAGCGTTAAGCTCGATATTGGTTAAGCTTAAGATGGGAAAACCAAAGGCAGCAGTTTTACCTGTGCCAGTCTGAGCGATGGCAATTAAATCTCTATCATTTTCCAGCAGCCAAGGAATCGTTAGTTCCTGCACGGTGGTGGGATGGATATAGTTCAGGTCAGCCGCGGCTTTTTGCAACGGCTCTGGGAGATCGATTTCTGTGAATTTTAGCACTAAG
Organism: Cloacimonas sp. (SeqCode); assembly: GCA_034005785.1. Taxonomy (GTDB): domain Bacteria; phylum Cloacimonadota; class Cloacimonadia; order Cloacimonadales; family Cloacimonadaceae; genus Cloacimonas. The sequence goes on from JAVEUB010000050.1 coordinate 10,710, forward strand.
TTGTTCCTTTATGATGAATTTGGGTGCATCGTATCAGAGAGGGCTAATCTGTAAAGAATTTATTTTGGTAGATTTGCTGATCGTTAATTCCCCCATTTTTCTCACCCGCTCCAAGCTCTGGTAACTGTCTTGTAATGCCCCCGGGGCGACGATGGAATCACAAGGGAATTACATTAGCTTTAAGAGGGGTTTGCATGGTAAATAGTGATAACTTGGGTGCACTCAATGCGCACATACAATCTCAACTGCGAAGCTGCCACCTGCGTGGAATGCCTGCGTCTCGCCGCCAGTGAATTATCTGCCGACCAGAGATCGGCATTGCCTTTCCTGCGTGGACGCAGGAACTCCCCAACAAAAACTATTGACAGAAAAGCGCAGCCTGAAGAAAGTGCAAAAGCTGTGTAGCTTTCTTAGATTATTATCTTTACCAGAAAAAGAAGAATTGCGGGGATTATGCGTACTTTTCCAATAAAAGAGCCTATTCTGGTGGTGGATATAGGTAATACCAACATCGTTTGCGCCCTTTACCAAAATGGCGAATCGTTGTGGTCTGTGCGGCTACAATCTGATTCCAAGCGCACAGCAGATGAGTATTATGGTGCCTTAAGCTGCTTGATAAGGGATATAGCTTTCGAAAGTATCCGTTACGTAGCTATGGGTTCTGTAGTTCCGGAGTTGGGACGGGTGTGGAAACATCTGTTTACCCGCTATTCTACAGCTATAGTTATAGAAATAAACGCCCTTTCCCCTTTGGGCTTGCAATTCAAGGTACCCAACCCCGCTTTCATCGGTGCTGATTTAATTGCAAATGCCTACGCAGCCTGGAAAATATACCGGCAAAATGCAATTATTATCGATTTGGGTACAGCCACCACTATTCAGGTGGTTAGCAGCACCGGTTTGTTCGATGGCTGCATCATCGCTCCTGGCATGAAAACAGGCGCGCTCAATTTGTTCGAAAAGGCCACTAAAATATCTGAGATAGAGCTTGTATCCCCCACTTGTTTGTTGGGCACAAACACTCAGGATGCCGTTCTCTCGGGAATCATCTACGGTCATGCCTACATGCTGGAAGCATTCGTCACCCAGCTAAAACAACAGTATTTTGAGCGTAGCCCGATGGTTACCATTCTCTGTGGGGGGTTGGCAAATTTGATCAAACCCATTCTTCCTAACGCTGATTTAATCGATAAAAGCCTTACTCTGGATGGCTTACATCTGGCTCTGATATCCTTGTTGCAGGCATAGTATTAACCTAATGCGAAAATTATTCGTTTTAAGCTTGATGATCCTGGTTAGCACTTTATGGGCTGCCAAACCTGTTACTGTTCCCATTCAAAATCCTGCTGATGAAGCGGCCTTTTATCCGCGCTTATACATTCCCGATTATACCCCTCTTATCTATAACCGCATCGAAGTTTACAAGATCGACAAAGGCTTAAACATCTACAGGCTAAAACCTTATGACATACCAGCTTTTGCTCCTGAATACAAGGAGCAGATTGATTTCCCCAATCAGAAGATAACCCTTAGTGTGAAAGTTGGCGAGTATAAGATAGCCAATGATGTGCCAATCAGTTTTAATAATTATTTCAGCAACCTGCA
>JAVEUB010000324.1:0-3011 GCA_034005785.1 Cloacimonas sp. (SeqCode)
GACCGATACTTTGGATTGTCAGCGAGCTTGAATTTAACTTCACCGTGAATTGAATAGTGCTTTATCATTAGATAAAGCCGCAAGATAATCTCAATAACGCCAGGCGTAATGCCCATAGTGATGAAATGCCGTAAATCGTATCCATAGAAATACATCCACCTTGCAATCTCACCATATGTTTTTTGATGAGGAGATAATGGATCAGTGATATTTATGCTTTGGAACAAAGTAAAAAATGGTGCCTGAATTCCTTCAGGAGTTCCTACATCTGATACTAAATGACCAAACTCTCTCAAGACGACTTCTATCAAAGATATCTGAGATTCACTTCCGACGTGATTTGACACTATACTATGTATACCTGTAGGTTTATCGTAAGAAAATCCAGTAATTGTACCGCGCATAATGTCGAGAACACCAAAAATGAAGCCAAGTACTGGATCATGCCCAAAAGTTTGGAGCCTATGAGTTCTGCCACCAATTCCTTTCAGACCAGAGGTTTTTATAGCATCGTAGGGCACCTTGCATGTTTTTTCTAGATTGTTAGCCCAATTCGAAAACCAGGATTCTTCCCCGCCTTTTGAGTTAATTGTTTTTTTTAAAAAATCAGTTATTGGGCTGCCTTTCCGTATAGCTCCCTCATATTTCATCGTTTTGGGTATTTTTACCAAGAGAAAATCTGTCAGTGCTGCCAAAACTCCAGCTGCTCCCACAAAAACGTAATCCCACTTGTCCCATTTGTATTGTACTGAGTATTGTTCTTTCTTAAGGGCCTCAAGATCAATATCAGTTAGCATGGCATCCCAGGGAAGGAAATCGAATGAGTTATCCTTGAGGGATTGAATCTGGCAATTACGCACGAATTGAGGCCAATTCTGAAATTCCAGTTTATTTATTGAATTGCCGTAGTTATTCCTTCGTTCTGTAAAGATTGAATTCAATTGATAGGGGGACAATCCAAAGTCTTCCATCACATTTTCGTCAAGTGCATTGCTATTTTCTTCAAGTTCTCGAATAAGTTTCATGGCCTCTTCATAGTCAGGATCAAACATTCTTTGAGCCTCTTCAACAGAATCAACAGCCTTTTGTGCCCTAGTTACAATGCTGTTCAGGGTATTTACTACGACATTTAGTTGCTCGAGGAAGACGGGATCAACCGTATTACTATCCATGATCAAACCCCTCAAGCACAAGCAATCTGTTTTCTGGTTTTTAACATTTGATTCAATGCAAACAGTCTTGACTTCAATTCGTTTAGCCTTTCTTGATTCGATTTGGCATCTACTTCAAGGTCACTGATTTTCTTTAGTAAAACATTAACGGATTCTGTCAAATTCTTGATGACTAGTTGTGCTTTCCTTTCTCTGTCAGCTGCGATTTGCTTTTCTTTGGCCTTTTTACTATCACCAAGAACTTTCCGTAAACCAACAAAAATAGCTGTTCCTAAAAGAATTGCAATTCCAATACCGGGGACCATACCCAAGCCAAGTCCTATAGCGGCTAATCCGGATGATATACCTGCTGCGCTAAGACCAATCACTGAACCACTTAAATATACGGCTGCTATTGGTACACCTGTTGCAGCCAACCCGGCAGCAGCATCTTTAAGTGTTCTTTCAGCAACATTATCATCAACTCCTTTTTCCGCAATTTCCTTTGCTTTCCTTATGAAGTTCTCAATAGCAGTCCGTTGTTCTTTGCTTACCCCAAGTTGTTTGTATACATCCTTAAGAAAAGACTCTTCTTCTGGAGAAATGAGGTTATCAGATAGCAATACCTCCATAATGTTCATTGCTACCGAAAACTTCAATTCATCCGAGGATTTTTTCAGAACAGATAGGCAATGATTCAGATCAGGAGGCGTAGCAACGAACTCTTTGATCTCATTCTGTGTCTGTTTTGATAACTGATCAAGATTCATAATACCAAATATTTGCATCAGTTCATCATGGCTCATGCAGCCATCTGTAGCTGCCGCAGCAAACACCAAGCCATAGAAGGCTGCAATCTGCTTCTCAGGCACTTTCGATACTTCGATTTGTTGGGACATGTTTACCTCGCTTCTTTTGGTTATTTTTTAGCATTTACGAATGAAGAAATTGTCTTCATAAACTTCTCTTTATCTTGATCGGATAATTCCCTGTATCGCTCTACTAACCATTCGATCTTGATCTCGCTTAGCCTTTTTTCGAGAGTGGCTCTCGATTTCTCAAGCTTTTTAAGGTGGGCATCAGTAACATATGCTGGCGGACTAGATAGCTTATTCTGGAGCTGGTTGGCCGATGCGATATCCATTACTGGAATATCCGATTCCAATGCAAGGATATCATCTGCCCACTCCTTGCTGAGCAAGGTGCGATAGTCAGAAATAGTTTTAACGATATTCTTTATCGTCTCTTTTGGTGGCCAAGGGAAATCCTTTTCACTTATTTTTGATATGGTTTCTTCCTCGATTTCTTGAGATAGTTTTTTATAATCAACCCAGCTTAGGGATACATCATTTAATCGAGAGTGTACACGTTTATACTGATGTATCCCATTTTTCATTAAATGGAAGTCCGTCAGATCATCATCTAGTCCATCGTAGGCTCTGATTAATGAGTCAATCTCTTCTAATAATTCGCTGATTGAATCTTCATCAGATACTTTCGTGTTCCAAACATTATCCGCCCTTTTAGTTATTATTGATTCTGCTATGATTAGCGAATCATAAAAGTCTTTGAGGCCTTTTCTTACAACCTGCAGTTCATTAAGGTTGATTCTCTGAAACATACCCTTGAGCTTACTGGCATAGCTTTTGGCTACATCTTTGGCTGTCCTGATATCTTTGAGTCTATTGGTGCCAAGGACACCATGGCTGATTCGTATCCAATTATCAACCTCACTAATCAATCTACGAGCCTCGGCAACATCTTCTACCCTACGAATCAATGATCTAACTCGAGCATCCAGATTACTGGCTTCATTATCAAGTCCGAGATCCTCCAAGTTAGGTTTGACCTTATTCAGCA
>JAVEUB010000051.1:0-10208 GCA_034005785.1 Cloacimonas sp. (SeqCode)
TAAACGCCTGTTTTAAGGGTAAAAAAATAGCCAAATGGTAAAGTTCGGTTAAAACGCGGGCTACGCGACAATGGGAAAAACTGAGCTGTGATGCGGGCTACGGGGTAACAGGATGTTTTGCTATTTTCGTTATAACACAATCCGCGTTTTAACTCATAGTTTTGCCGCAAGCTGGTGTTATATTTGTGGATAGAGGATAGATGGTAGCGCTGATAGTACAAGCGGCAAAACTATAAGTCAAACACGCTCCAAGGGCGGTTCTGGCAAATGTGTGAATATGGCATAAAATCCGAGCAACAATCCCAAAAACTAAGCCCACCCCGGAAGGATGGGCTTCGTTCATCAACATATAGGGCTTGGTTAACGGATTAATTTACTTTGTAGGTTTTAACACCATTGTTGAAGAAGTCGATTATCTGTTTGGCAGCAGCAACACCAGCATTGATGTTAGCTTCACTGGTTTGGGCACCCATTTTCTTGGGAGTGTAATACACGCGATCGGGATACTGTTCCATCAGTTGGGCAGAATTACCTGGCTCTACATCGCTGACGAAACAGAATTTCTTCTTCTCAGCCAGTGCTTTCAGCAGATCGTCCTCGTCAATAACTTCTTTGCGCGCTGTATTTACTAATGTAGCGGTGTCCTTCATCAGGGATAGCAGACTCCAATTGATGGATTTCTTTGTATCTGGGGTGGCCGGAATATGCAAGGAAATGTAATCACCCAGTTTGAAGATATCTTCCACTTTGGATAGGGGTTTAACGCCGTCCTTGGTCATAATTTCGTTAGCCAGATAAGGATCGTAAGCAGCAATTTCCATCCCGATACCCTTGGCGATCTTGGCTACATAACGTGCTACATATCCATAACCATATAGCACGAGGGTTTTGCCGCTAAGCTCGGTACCTGATTTGCCGTTGAACTTTCCGCGTGCCATATAGATCATCATGCCAATAGCAAGTTCGGCCACGGCGTTGGAGTTTTGGCCTGGGGTGTTCATGGCAATAACTTTATGGGCTGTGGCTGCTTTCAGATCGATATTGTCGTATCCAGCACCGGCACGAACTACTATCTTCAGCTTAGGAGCAGCTTTTATTGCAGCTTCGTCGATAATGTCGCTACGGATGATAACTGCTTCCGCATCCGCAAGCGCAGCATGAAGCTGGCTTACATCGGTGTAATTCTCCAAAAAGGAGTATTCATACTTGGCGTTTTCCAGCTCGGTTTTTATCTTCTGCACCGCTGTGGCTGCAAAAGGTTTTTCTGTCGCGATAAGAACTTTGGGCATGTTAGTCTCCTTCGTCTTTTTTTTTGTTAATCTTCAGTAAAATATAAGGCTTTAAAGCTAAGGGGCAAGCTTGAAAAGTGGGAGGGCGTGTGGGAGCACTCCAGCCCTAATTCCCTAATATGCCAAGCAACACACCAGCGGCTACAGCTGAACCAACCACACCTGCAACATTGGGGGCCATGGCATGCATCAGCAGATAATTTGTGCGGTCGTATTTCTGGCCTATTACTTGAGATACTCTGGCTGATGCAGGTACTGCAGAAACACCGGCATTACCGATTAGGGGATTGATTTTGTTCGCGGTGAAGAGATTCATTATTTTAGCAAATATCACTCCCGCAGCAGTGGCTACTGCAAATGATGCTGCACCAAGCAGGAATATTTTAATCGTGGCAGGAGTTAAAAACACTGCGGCTGTGGTCTTAGCACCCACTGTTACACCTATTAGCACGGTTACTACATCAATCAATACCGTTCTAGCGCTATTAGCCAGACGTTCCGTGACGCCGCTTTCCTTCAGCAAATTCCCCAAAAACAGCATTCCCAATAGGACAACACTGCCGGGAGAAATGAAGGTGGTAACCACAAAGGCAACCAGCGGAAACACTATTTTTTCTTTCTTGGATACCACGCGCAAAGCTTTCATGCGGATTATGCGCTCTTTTTTCGTAGTCAGCAAACGCATAATCGGAGGTTGGATCACCGGTACCAGAGCCATATAGGAATATGCAGCCAGGGCAATTGAACCCAGCAAATGTGGAGCCAGCTTTGAGGCTAAAAAGATAGAGGTTGGGCCATCTGCCCCACCGATAATCCCAATTGAAGCAGCTTCCATGATGTTGAATCCCAACAGGATACTGCCCATGAACGTGGCAAAAATGCCAAACTGAGCCGCTGCCCCTAACAATATTAGCCGTGGATTGGCAATCAGAGTGGAAAAATCCGTCATTGCCCCTATACCAAGGAAGATCAGCGAAGGATAGATACCCTTGCTTACCCCAAAATAGAGGTAGTTAAGCACAGAGCCTGCATCTGTAACGCCCAGCCCTTGTTCTGCCACACCAGGGATATTACCCACCACGATGCCAAAACCGATTGGCACTAACAGCAATGGCTCGAATTCCTTATGGATCCCGAGAAAAATAAACAGCATCCCGGACATAATCATCAGTAGGTTACCAAACGAAACATTTAGAAAGCCGGTAGTCTGGATAAATTGATATAATTCCTGCATTCTCTTACGCCTCAAACTCTATCAAGGTATCGCCTTCCTGCACCAGGTCTCCTTTGGCAACATTAATTTTAGCCACAGTACCGCTGCAATTGCTGTGTATTTCCGATTCCATCTTCATGGCTTCCAGAATGATAACCAGATCACCCTCTCTCACATGGCTGCCCACATTGGCTTTCACCTCAATGATAATCCCTGGCAGGGGGGCACGTAAGGGATTCCCTTTTGATGCGTGACTCGCCTCCAGGGGCACAGAGGCAGTGCTTCTGGCTGGTTTTTGCGTTGCTGCAGGCTTTGCCTCGATCCCCAACAAGGTCATCATCAGGTCACCCTCGTTAATTGGGGTACGTTCTTTCACAAATATTTTCCCAATCTTGGCATCAAAGGGAGAAGCAATTTCAGATTGCATCTTCATCGCTTCCAGGATGACAATCGTTTGCCCTTTTTTCACCATCTCACCCTCGGCAACAGGAATGGACACAATCACCCCCGGAATGGGAGCTTTTACTTCCCCACTACCCAGATCAACTCCGCTGCTAAAGGCAGGCGCCATAGGTACCGCCCTTTCCTGATTAGCCAGCTTGGGGATACTTGCCGCTTTTTCATCTTCGATCTGCACTAAATAATCCGTGCCGTTGATGTTTATCTTTGCGTGCGTGGGGCTGTATTCTACAATCCTCGCATCATATTTCTCGTTGTTTATCGTCAGTTTATATGTTTTCATCATTATCTCCTTTTCCCACTCATTTCTCTGTTTGGCATACTCAGCACTGCACTTGCCCTCCACTGATTAGTAGGAGTTCTACGGTAGGTTAGCACCAAACGCCGTCTGTCCTCAATGGATTGCTGATGGATGTGCAAGGCGGTGATTGCTGCAACTATCACGTTCTGGTTTAGGGTGGCATTAGCAGCCAGCACCTTGCCTCCGGCACCGAGCTTGATATCCACCTTCTTGGTCTTGGGAGGTCTGTTCAGGTGAATCAATTGCCCGATAATAATTCTCGTGAGCAGTAGCGCGAGAAACACCGTTAGCATTCCCACCAGGGTTATACTTCCCCCATAGGCAAGCCTGTTATCATCAAAATCCTGCCGGATATCCTCCACCTGCTTAGGCGTAATATCCAGCGCTTGCAGTGAATAGCCATCCCAGTTTCGGGATAGTGGATCCGATAGTTTCAGCACTGTTTTCAGCTTTTTAATGGGAAAACTAAGCTTTGCCGAAACTTCGGTGAGCGAAGATAACTCAGTAAAACCATACACGCTGAATTGTTGCGCCAGCAGCGCTCTGTAGGGTGCAATCCCCAGCCTGCGCAGGCTCATATTATCCAGCGCTTTATTCCTTGGTTCCAGTCCAAGATAGCTTTTCCAGCTTGCATAGTCTTCAATCATCAGTTTTTGCGCCACTTCATTCAGCGGATTCGTATCCCGAAAGCCGAATTCTGTAACGATTTCTTTCTCGCGCTGCAGCAATAAGCTATCCGAGACTGCCTGTTGCACAGGGGCTGCTGCTGTTTCCACGGGTTTGGCATACAAGGCTCCACTCAGTAGGCACAAGCAGGCTATGCTAATTAATATATAACGCATTCCCATACCCTTTACATCGGGATATTGCCATGCTTGCGGGGCGGAATACTATCCTTCTTATTGGCAAGCATTTCCAAAGCTCTGATAAGGCGGAAGCGCGTTTGTGACGGCTCGATAATATCATCAATAAAGCCTCGTTCTGCAGCGTTGTAGGGATTAGCAAATTTCTCGCGGTAATCGTCTTCACGCGCCAGCAGCGTAGCCTTCGGATCTTCCGAAGCCATTGCTTCCTTGCGGAAAATCACTTCCACCGCGCCCTTGGGACCCATAACAGCAATCTCTGCCGAGGGCCAGGCATAAACCAGATCGGCACGCATGTGGCGGCTGTTCATCACACAGTAAGCACCGCCATAAGCCTTGCGGATGATCACCGTTATCTTGGGAACTGTAGCTTCCGCAAAGGCATACAGCATTTTAGCCCCGTTGCGGATTATCCCGTTATGCTCTTGCGAAGTACCGGGAAGGAATCCGGGCACATCTTCCAGCACTACCAAGGGAATATTGAAAGCATCACAGAAACGGACAAACCTGGCTGCCTTAATCGAAGCATCGATATCCAACACCCCTGCTAGCACCTTGGGCTGATTAGCTACAATACCCACAGGATGCCCATTTAGGCGGCAAAAGCCCACCACCAGATTCTGAGCAAAATTGCTCATCACTTGCAAAAAATCACCATCATCCACGATCGGATGGATGATATCCAAAATATCATAGGGTTTATTGGGGTTATCTGGGATAATAAGGTTCAATTCATCGCAACTTCGGTTCGTGGGATCAGTGCTGGGAATATAAGGCGGGTCCTCCATATTATTTGAAGGTAAATAGCTTAGCAGCATCTTGATCAGCAGCATCGTTTCTTCTTCGTTATTCGAAATGAAGTGAGCAACACCGCTCTTGCTGGCATGAATCTGCGCTCCGCCCAGATCTGAAATCGACACTGTCTCATTCAGCACCGTTTTCACCACCTTGGGTCCAGTCACAAACATATAGCTGTTATTTTTCTCCATAATCACGAAATCCGTAATCGCCGGAGAATATACAGCTCCACCAGCACAAGGGCCTAATATGGCAGAAATCTGAGGAATAACCCCGCTCGCCATCACATTCCGCCAGAATATTTCGGCATATCCAGCCAAAGCGTCCACACCTTCTTGAATCCGCGCTCCCCCAGAATCGTTCAAGCCAATCAGGGGACAGCCATTTTTTAGTGCCATATCCATAATCTTGCAGATTTTTTCTGCATAAGTCTTGGAAAGCGAACCTCCAAACACCGTGAAATCCTGCGCGAAGATATACACCATACGCTCATTGATCGTAGCGCTACCTGTAACCACACCATCTCCGGGATGAACAAACTCCTGCATCTCGAAATTCGTGCATTGATGGGTAACAAACATATCGAATTCTTCAAAACTATCGGGATCCACCAGCAAGGCAATCCGCTCTCTGGCGGTAAGTTTACCTTTTGCATGCTGTTCCTCGATACGCTTTTCTCCGCCACCCATTAGGGCTGCCTGTTTCTTCGCCCTTAGTTTATTCAGAGGGTTTTGCTTTTCCATGCTTTGTCTTCCTTATATTCTATCTTTACTAAAAAACCAATCCTTAGCCATTGTCATTATTTATAGGGTCGCTTTTTAGTAAAGGGAAATCTGTGGAGGTTTGTGGTTTTGTCTTGTTGCTTTTTGTAAAAGTACTTTCTTGCTGCACTGCAAAAGCGGACAGCCTATCTTCTTGGCTGTAATTTAAATAACATAGCTATGTTACGAGCGCGTAAATTGCAGCCATCACAGCATCCCGCTTACCTTTAGCCAGGGAATGCAGTTCGTAGCCAAGCTCTTGGTGTTTATCCATGATGGCAAACAGGATGTCCGTAGCTTGTTGCTGCATAAGCATTTGCTGCCACTCTTGCGTATATTCCTCCTTGTTCCAGTACAAATTTAAGATTCTTGCCAGGCTTTCCAGGGTACACATTTGGGGATAGGAGATAGCATCCGAAGCGAGGCATTGATAGGGGGGATCGTTCAGCCAGAGGTAGCCGCTGGCTTGGGCGATATGTTGCATGGGTGTATCGGGCAAAATCTTTAAAGTGCCAAGCTGCACGGCATCGGGAAGGCAGGCGCAAAGCTGGTTTATAGAGTTTAGCACTGATTCATAAGTTTCGCCGGGCAGGCCTGAAATTAAATCGGCATGAAGGCGCAATTTGCAGCGCTTTTTCAACTGGAGCAGAGCTTGTTTACTTTGTTTCCAAGTGGATTTACGTCCACAATTTAGGGCTATGCTGTCGCTGGTGCTTTGAATGCCTATTTCGAAACGAATTCTGCCTGAGGGTGCAGTTTCCAAGAGGCTGAAATCGGCTTCAGAGAGCAGATCGGGGTAAATCTCAAAATGGACTTCGCAAGGGTAATCAGAGCTGATAAAATATGCCCAGATTTTATGAGCCAGAGCGGGGAAGATATTGAAACTGCGATCGATAAACTTGATGGTTTTGGGTTCAAGAGCAATCAACGCATCCAGCTCTGTATAAAGTTTCTGTAGCTGCTGCGGATCACTGATATCGAAACGCAGTTCTGTGCGAAAATCGTTGGCGGAAAGGCAGTAAACACAGTTGTAGGGACAGCCACGGTAGCATTCGTAGTAAAGCAATTTGCCTTGCAATTGCGCTTTATCGGAGGGGTGGTAGGGGAAGGGTATCTGCTTTAGGGGGAGGGTGGTGGAGGAGGTGTAATGGGTGGCACCTTTTGTCATTTCCGCGGTTATTTGAACGCCTTTTGTCATTCCTGCGGTTACTTGGACACTTTTTGTCATTCCCGCGGAGGCGGGAATCCAGCCCTGTATTTTTTGTTGCTTTTGGGGGGTATTTGGGTTTGACAAAAAATGGCATAATGTTAATTTATGAGAAATGGCTGGATTCCCGTCTCCACGGGAATGACAAAAACCTTGCTTAGCCAGTTCCCGAAAAGCAGCTTCTCCACTACCGATAATATAGAAATCCCGGGCATCAAGGCAGGGAATCAGATTTTCTGTTTCCGGGCCACCAAGCACTATTATAGCCTGGGGCAACAGCTTTTTCAGCTCTGGAATCAGCTTTTGCAGGTATTCCCGATTCCAGATATAGGCGGAAAAGCAGATAATATCCGGCTGCTGCTGATACAGCGCTTTCATTACATCCGCAGGATAATCTTTCAGGGTAAAATCGCGCATTATGACCTGATAGGAGAGACCGCTAAGCATTTCTCGTAGATAGAATAAAGCAAGATTGGATTGGCTCCAACTACTGTTTATGGCAACAAGAAGGATTTTCTTCATATAGTAATTAACCTCATCGGTAGCAGGATTATTTAGGGAAGGGTGGGTGTCAATGAAAAGGTTGGAGGCTGGAAGGTTGGAAGGTTGGAGGGTTGGAAGGTTGGAAGGTTGGAGGGTTGGAAGGTTGGAGGGTTGGAAGGTTGGAAGGTTGGAGGGTTGGAGGGTTGGAGGGTTGGAGGGTTGGAAGGTTGGGAAGGATGGAGGGCTGGAAAAGCTTGTGCCAGAACTCCAAAACTATCTGTCATTCCCGCGGAGGCGGGAATCCAGCCCTGATGAATCCCATTCGGGATGACACAAAGAAAGCATTGCAGTATAAGCATCTATTTTCGGTTCTTACAGGCCTTGTAAATGGGGCTGGATTACTGCCTCCGCAGGAATGACAAGACGTTTGTTTTGACTTATAGTTTTGCCGCATGTACCATCAGCTCTACTGCCACATTGATATCTATAATTGCGACACCAGCCTACGGCAATACTATGAGTTAAAACAAAAGCTGACAATAGCTTTCATCTGCTGATGCACGCTGCTTATCCATACACCATTGCTTTATAGCCCGCGTTTTAACTCAAAAAATTTGCCGCCAAAGCTACTCTGTTTTACTTCAACCTTCTCTCACGCAAATTTTTAAGTTAAAATCGCTCGTTTGCAGGTTTGGGTGCACGCAATGCGCCTCTACCAGCCAAACGCTTTCCAAAACTACGGTCACATAAATGTTGCAGAACCAACCGACTAAAGATCGGTGTTCCACCCGTCTAACGCTACACAATTCACCACCGAAAATCCGAAAAACCACCTACCCCTCCAACCTTCCAACTTGAAAAAAACCATTTGACAAATTCAGGCAGCTAAAATCTACTGGCCAAATAATGTAAATGCGTTTTTAGCGCATAGCACAAGTCCCATATTTTGCAGGGGCTTATAGTTCTTTAGGAGGAACAATGTCATCCTTTAAACGGGATACTCTGTTAGAGTATCGCTGTGGCTTGGGATCTATCCCAGCCTCTAAACTTCAACAAACTTTCAGCAGTTTGATATCCTGCCTGGACAGCGGAGCTACGTTTGTAACTCGCTATCCCGCGCGGGTACACATTGCCATTACAAGTGGAGGTTCCAGTGAGTAAACATGACAATCGTATCCGGATCAAATTGAAAGCTTACGACCATCGTCTCTTGGATCAATCTGTCGCGGAGATTGTGAAATCTACTCGCAATACCGGCGCTAAAGTGGTGGGGCCAATACCCTTACCTACCGACCGCACGGTTTATACGATTTTGCGTTCACCTCATGCCGACAAGAAAAGTCAGGATCAGTTTCAAATGCTGGTTCACAAGCGTTTAATTGATATCGTGAATCCCACGCAACAAACTACTAACGCCCTGAAAAAGCTTAGTTTGCCTGCCGGTGTTCATGTGGAAATTAAGGCGAATACGAGGAGCTAAGCATGATCGGATTAATTGGTAAGAAAATAGGTATGACGCAGATTTTCGATGCAAACGGCAAAGTGATTCCCGTTACGGTGATCAAAGCCGGACCTTGCAAAGTAATCTGCAAACGTAATGAAGCCGATAATGGCTATGAAGCTTTGCAATTGGGATACGAAATTATCCCGGAACGCAAAGTCACAAAGCCGTTACAGGGTCACTTCAAAAAGTATAACAGCGGTTTATACCGTTATGTGAGAGAGTTCCGCCCCTCTTATGGACAGGATATCAGTGGATATAATGTCGGGGACGAACTGAAGGCCGAGATGTTTGGCGAACTTGAGTCGGTAAGTGTATCCTCAAAATCTAAAGGACGCGGTTTCACTGGTGTGATGAAGCGTCACAATTTTGCGGGATTTATCTCTTCTCATGGTAGCCACGAATCCTTCCGTGGTGGTGGATCAATAGGCCAATGTGCACAGCCTTCCCGCGTTTTTAAAGGCGTGAAGATGGCTGGACAGCATGGTAACGCCAAAGTTACAGTGCGTCACCTCACTGTGGTAAAAGTTGATGCCGAAAACGGCTTGATTATGGTTAGGGGTGCAGTGCCTGGTCACCGCAATTCCCTGGTTATGATTCTAAAGGAACAATAGGTGGTTAACAAATGGTAACAGCTAAAAAATATAATGCCAATGGCGAACTGATCGGCGAAATTGAACTGCCGGTTAATGTGTTCGACATCGACGTAAATGCTCCCAAAGTGCTTCTTCATGAAGTGATCACCATGTATTTGGGCAACCAACGCCAGGGCACAGTGCAAAAGAAGAACCGTTCCATGACTGCAGGTAGCACCAAGAAGCTTTTCAAACAGAAAGGTACTGGTAATGCACGCGTAGGAACTCGCCGATCCCCGATTAGGGTTCACGGTGGTAAAGCTTTTGCAATTTACCCCAAGGACTGGTATCGCCCGATTCCCCGCACCAAAAAACGTATGGCACTTAAAGTAGCACTCACCGATCGCGCTCGTGACGGTAGAATCTTTATTGTGGAAGGCTTGTCCATGACTCAGCCGGACACGAAGTTTGCCAAAGACCTGCTGGCCAAGATCGCGCCTGAAAGAGGACGCAAACTTGTGGTCACCGATGGTCATCACCTTCCCACGGTGAAAAGTTTCACCAACCTTCCCGATGTGATGGTAGATCGTGCCGATAGCCTGTTTGCCTATGAAATTCTGAAGAGCAGCTATATCGTTATGACCACCGAAGCCCTGAAAACTGTGGAGGAGGTATTTAGCTCATGATACATCAACGTAATATCTTAATAAGCCCGATAATCACCGAAAAATCAAGTGCTCAGGTAGAAACCCAGAATA
>JAVEUB010000051.1:10218-12195 GCA_034005785.1 Cloacimonas sp. (SeqCode)
ACACTTTTAAGGTGAGCATCAATGCCAATAAAATCGAGATCAGAAAAGCCATAGAACACATTTTTGCCGTTAAAGTGATAAACATTAACACCATCCGCATGATGGGCAAGCCAAAGCGCTTGGGCAAATACAGTGGGAAGCGTCCCGATTGGAAGAAGGCCATAGTCACACTTCGTAACGGCGACAAGATTGCCGAGTTCGGAGTATAGGAGGTGAAATATGGGAGTTAAGAAATATAAACCAACCACCCCGTCCATGCGTTTCCGCTCTGGATACACCTTCGACGAGATCACCACTTCCACGCCGGAAAAATCTCTGCTGTCGAAGCTTAGTAAATCCGGTGGTCGTAACAATAATGGCAGAATCACCTGCCGTCATCGTGGTGGTGGCCATCGTCGCCATTACCGCATCATTGATTTCAAGCGCGACAAAGCTGGAATTCCGGCTAAAGTTGCATCCATTGAATATGATCCTAATCGTACCGCCCGTATCGCTCTTCTGCATTACGTTGATGGAGAAAAGCGTTACATAATTGCTCCCGATGGTTTAACCGTTGGCACCAAAGTGATGAGCGGCCCTGATGCCGAAATCTCTGTGGGTAATGCCATTCCTTTGGAAAAGATTCCCTTGGGTAGCGTGGTGCACAATATTGAGCTGAAGAAAGGTCGCGGTGGACA
Organism: Cloacimonas sp. (SeqCode); assembly: GCA_034005785.1. Taxonomy (GTDB): domain Bacteria; phylum Cloacimonadota; class Cloacimonadia; order Cloacimonadales; family Cloacimonadaceae; genus Cloacimonas. Next base: position 10,896 of record JAVEUB010000051.1, read on the forward strand.
GATTGCCCGCAGCGCCGGAACTTATGGCCAGGTTGTGGCTAAAGACGGTGATTATGTTCATGTTAAAATGCCCTCCAACGACGTGCATTTGATCCGTAAAGAATGCCTCGCTACGATGGGACAGGTTAGCAATCCAGATCATTCGTTGGTTCAGATTGGTAAAGCCGGACGTAATCGCTGGAAAGGTATCCGCCCCACAGTTCGTGGTGTGGCTATGAATCCTGTTGATCACCCGATGGGTGGTGGAGAAGGTAAAACTTCCGGTGGTGGACATCCTGTATCGCCCTGGGGCAAACCTGCCAAGGGTGGCAAAACCCGTAAAACCCGCAAGTATTCCGATAAGTACATAGTTAAAGCGGTAAAAAAGAGATAGTGTGAGGTTATAGAAAATGGCACGTTCAATCAAAAAAGGCCCCTTTGTTGACGCACACCTTATGAAGAAAGTGGAAGTGTTGGATACAGATAGCAAGAAAAGCGTGATCAAAACCTGGTCTCGCCGCTCGATGATCACTCCTCTTTTTATTGGTCACACCTTTTCGGTGCATAACGGACACAAGTTTGTTCCCGTGTATGTAACGGAAAACATGGTTGGGCACAAGCTGGGAGAATTTTCCCCCACTCGTACTTACCGTGGCCATAAGGATAAGAAGAAAAAGGGTAAATAGGAGACAGCAATGGAAGCAACCGCTAAACTTCGCTTCGCCCGTGGCTCTGCCCGTAAAGCTCGCCTGGTGTTGGATACAATCCGTTACAAACGTGTTACGGAAGCCCAGCATCTGCTTAAATTTTCACGTCGCAGAGCAGCTACACATATTGGTAAATTATTGGATTCCGCCATCGCCAACGCTCAGGTTAAGGACCCTAAGATCAATTTGGATCAGGTGTTCGTAACCCAAGCCATGGCCGATGAGGGTCCGCAAATGAAACGTTTTATGCCCAGAGCTCAGGGTAGAGCCTTTATGATAAGAAAACAAACTTGTCATATCTCCCTGGAGATTCAAACCATAGAATAGGAGGAAAACCTTGGGACAAAAAATACACCCCGTCCTTTACCGTCTCGGTGTGAATAAAGACACCGATTCCATCTGGTTTGCTCAAGGAACGTCTTATGTGGAATTTCTCCAGGAAGATATTAAAGTCCGGAGCTATATCCACAAGCGGCTTGCCGCAAAGATGGTTTCTAAAGTAAAGATTTCTCGTAAAACCAGCTCGATAATTATTGATATTCACACAGCTCGCCCCGGTTTGGTAATCGGTAAGAAAGGTGAAGATATCGATAAGCTGCGCAATGAGCTGAATG
>JAVEUB010000325.1:0-2979 GCA_034005785.1 Cloacimonas sp. (SeqCode)
TTGCAGTATAGACATATATCTGCCGTTCTTACAGACCTTATAAATGGGCTGGATTCCTGCCTCCGCAGGAATGACAAAAAGTTTTCACACAGTCTCGGAGAAGGGAATGACGTAGCTGTTTTGTTACAATACGACGTATGTTTTTACTAATAGTTTTACCGCAGATATTGTTAGCTTTGGCATAATCAAGAGTTTTCCGCTCATATTGCCATCTTTCGGTAAAACCATGAGCCTTGTTTGGAAGTAAAGACAAATTCGAACCTGCCTGGCATTGTTTGTGTTTCCTTGGAAAAGGCGAAGATTAATTGTCCAAGACAAATCTAAGTGACCAATCAGAGGGGGTAACTTGGAATCAATCGGATTCAGAAATTCAATGAACCCTAATGCTCCTATGTCGATCTCTTACTACTGAATGAACATGCCCTGTATGAAGGTCAGATGCCGGCAAGCAATGATTCTGTTTCCTGCCTTTTTTATTCATAATCTTTCCAACTCTGTGGCTATCGTGATATATGAAGCCCTATAGACAAATCTACTCCAGGGCTACAGAGTAAACTGTTTATTGTAACCCGCGCCTACATTAGATTGGGACACCCTTTGGAATAGAAATACGGCTCATGTTCATTAGAGTGGGAGCTAAGATCGGTATTGTGCCATACAATGCTGATATTTCACAGTTTTGAGATATCCTTATGAATCATCGCTTCACCTTCCTTGCATTGTCTTAGCATTGGCTATGCATTGTGGATGGGATAGCCAATGCAAAGCCAATGCTAAGCCAATTCGAGCACATACAGTCATGGGCGCAAGCAGTGCGCCCCAACCTTCCAACCTTCCAACTTCCCAACTTTCCATCCTTAAAAAAAAATTGCCGCCCAGGATTTTAACACCAGGGGCGGCAATATCACTTGTTAACCAGATAACTTATTAACCAGTTAACTATTCAGTACTATTTCATCATGATCATTTTCTTGGTGCTGGTGTATTTACCAGACTGCATCTTGTAGAAGTAAACGCCGCTGGCAACAGGACGGTTGTTTCCATCTCTGCCATTCCAGGTAACGTTTTGCACTCCCGCAGCCATCTCGCCATTCACCAGGGTGCGTACTTTCTGCCCCAGCAGATTGTAGATATCCAGTTTCACAGCGCTCTTGTTTTTCAGGCTGAAGGAAATCGTGGTGGTGGGATTAAAGGGATTGGGATAGTTGCCCCTAAGCTCGGTTATCACAGGGTTTATCTGATCTTCATTGGCCACATTGTCACCTGCTCCACTAAGCGGAATGATGATCAGGGAAGCCAGGGGATCATCGGAAGTGATAATCAATTCACCCGCATACGGCATATAAGCTGTAGGCGAGAAATTGACGTTTATCACCAGTGAATCACCAGCGCTTAAGTTATACTCCAGGACAAAAGTGGGATTAGTAGGATCCAATCCCAGCGAGAACGGAGCTTCTGTAGTAAGCGTTCCAATCATGGAGGCTGTGCCTCTATTGGCAAGGATGATGGGAATCATGGCATGGGAATTTACCTGTACAGTCTGATAATCAAGCGCATTCTGGTCGATTACCAGGATAGGAACGCCTATTTCTTGACCACCGGAGCTGGGGAAAGAAATATCGTCTATCCAGGCGCAATCGCTGCCTGAAGCAGTTCCAGAATCCTTCATATACTCCCATCTGAACATATTCGTGCCGGCTTGCACAGGGTAGGTTGCCTGGCTCCAGCCGTCGATAATCCCGCTCCATTGGTCTTTAAGCGTTCCGTTTATGTAGAATTTAAGGAAATCATAATTCTGTTCGGAAGACACTTTCTTCCAGAACGAGATTTCACCTGCCTGCGTTACATCCATGGTGATGGACATACTTGTGCTTCCACTATTGCTGATCGTGGCAGATTTGGCAGCGGTGGAGCCATTATAGCTGCCTGCTGCAAGAGTCCAGGTTCCTCCAGTAAAGTTCCAGGGGAAATTAACCAAACCAGATTCGAAGTTTTCCAGCACCATACCCACCACTACGGTGTAGGTATTCATGCTTATATAATCTCCAAACATGCTCATTGCGGTAATCTGCACAGGAGTGCCCATAGGGATTTGGGAACTGAAGGTTACATTATAGATTATCTGAGCCTGTCCACCCACGGGAAGAGCGGTTAATCCGGACAAAATGGGGGTTATCAGATGGCTTACTCCGTTTACTACTATCGTAGTGTTAACGTCATCCGCCTGGCAATGGCCAGTATTGGACACATTGAAGGTTAAAGAAACGTTTTCACCTGCATCCACGCGTCCGTTATTATTGCCTTCGCTGTCGTCCACTTGCAAAGCTCCCCAGGAAATATCAGGTGCGTTAGCGGTGAAGCTGCAGGTATAATCATAAGTGTCACCATCCACAGTGCTGATGGCTATATTAAGTGTAATCATGTGTTGATCAGGAACGTCCGTGGCAATTTCCAGAGGAAAACCACCCGTTGTGGCGTTGCCACCGTTGGCAATATCGCCTATGTTATGCACATGAATCGGGATATTTATATAGCTATCCAGGCTGCTTATAGCCACGCTTACCGCAGAGGCAACTTCACTGCCGATATTGGCAAGATCCAGATTCAGCATAATGCTTTCGCCATATTGGAAAATGCCATCGTTATCATCGGTGAAATTGGCACTATCTACTACCACGTAGGGTCCATCGCTCGGAAGCACTTGCAGGGTTTGAATATACGTCTGCTTGTTAAAAGCAAAGATGGTTAAAGTAAGATCCATAGGCTCTATGGGAATGGTGGTAAGATTTATCACCGCAGATCCTGAAACATCTGCAACACCTTTACCATAAACTGTTCCGGCATTGGTTAACGTGATCATCGCTCCAGGAACTGTTTGCACGGCAAAGGAGCTAACGCCCATAAATAGGATAGGGTTGTAAACAGCCGTTAAAGCTTCAGGTGTCTTGGTGCGAACCATCAGGCTCGCATCACCAAAAA
>JAVEUB010000326.1:0-2968 GCA_034005785.1 Cloacimonas sp. (SeqCode)
GATGCGCTTTTCGCTGCAGGATGTGCGCGTGTGGGGCGATGGCAACGTATATTCATCCACGGGATTATTTTCCTCCACCAACAGCTTCAACGTTCATGAAGCCTGGTTTAAGATCAGGTTTGGCCAATACAGCACCATCACCATCGGCCGGCAGGAACTCAAATACGACGACCAGCGCCTGATTTCCTGGCGTAACTGGAACCAATACGGCCTTAGCTACGACGCCGCGGTTTTTAATTATCTTAAAAATGATTTTGAAATAAACGCCGGGATCTCCTACAACAACGAGATGCTTCAGTCGAGCGGGAAACCGGTCTTCGAAAATGATCTGTATGATGCAAACAACCTGATGAAGACGTTGAGCTTTGTGCACATTAAAGGCAAACTAAGCGACGCCGTTTCCGCCTCAGCAATTATTACGGCAGCCGGCTATCAGAAGGCTGCCGATGCCCGCATCCTTTATCTGATGCCCACCGCCGGTTTTTGGATGGGCATAAATAGCGGCAGCTTCGATGCTACCATCAACGCATATTACCAAACCGGCCACGCGCAATCGGGCAAAGAGGTGAGCGCCTTTATGCTTACGGCAAACCCGGGAGTTAGCATCGGCAAATTCCGCCTGGGGGCCGGCATCGATTATGTTTCGGGCGACGATGCTTCGGATAAAGATTATTACAAAAAAGAGAAAACCTTCAACCAAATGTATGGCGGCGTGTTTACCTATTTTGGCTGGATGAATCAATATTCATACGTGAAATCATCCACCGCCAGTGGCGGCCTCATCGACATTTATCCCAATATCGAAATGAATTTCAACAAACAACATACAGCGCGTGCCTATTTCCACTTTTTTAATCTTGCTAACGATGTGATGATCAACAACCAACTCATCGACAACAGAAACCTGGGGCAGGAGCTTGATCTGATGTACATCTACAAATACAATCCTGACCTGATGCTGCAAGTCGGATTTTCCTATTATTTCGTTACCGACACCTTTGAACGCGTCAAAAAATACGATGTCGGCCATATACAGGAGCCGCTGTGGGGCTGGGTGATGCTCACTTTTAAACCCACACTTTTTACCACAAAAAACAACTAAACGATAATGAAACATCTATTGAGCAAAAATGAATTTCTCTCGCTACCAAAGCCTGAGCAGGCACACCGCGTGATGAAAAGTGGCCAGGAACTGATGAGTCGTATTTTTGCTTATTACAACATAAAACTTTTCAAGTACGCTGATTTTTTTGTGGAGATTTGGTACCAACAGGTTTCTAACACTATCGATAAAGTAGTGGTTGTAGATGATGACGATGTGCTGCATCTTTACGACAAAAAAATCGACATCTCAGACCTCTTCCGCTAATGCCAGAAACATCATTCCTCTCACACATCCACATCGACGATTACGACTATCCGCTGCCCGGCGAGCGCATCGCCAAATTTCCTCTGCCCGACCGCGACGCCTCCAAACTATTGGTACATTCCGATGGCCAGATTTCGGAGAATCGTTTTTATAATGTTGCCCGATTTCTTCCCGCCGATTCGCTGCTGGTGCTCAACAATACGCGTGTGGTGCGGGCGCGACTGAATTTCCATAAGCCTACCGGCGCTGCCATCGAAATATTTTGTCTGGAGCCGGTGCATCCGGTTACCGAAATACAACTGGCATTTGCGCAGCAGAAGCAGTCGGTTTGGAAATGTTTGGTAGGAAATGCCCGTCGCTGGAAAGATGAGACACTCCGCCTGGAGCTGCCTCATTCAGATGGCAACATAATGCTTGAGGCTGAAAAGCAGGGTCGCGAAGGGGATGCGTTTTTGATTTTGTTAAAATGGCAGCCGCAAGCGCTCACTTTTTCGCAGGTGCTTGAACTGGCAGGGCAAGTGCCGCTACCGCCTTATCTCAATCGCGAGGCTGTGAGCAGCGATGCACAAACCTATCAAACGGTGTATGCTCAGCACAACGGTTCGGTGGCTGCTCCTACGGCGGGGCTTCATTTTACCAACGCTGTATTTGAGCAGCTTACCGCAAAAAACATAACCACAAGTCACCTGACACTTCATGTGGGCGCCGGCACTTTTAAGCCTGTGGGGCAGGGAGGTATCGCCCGCCACCAGATGCACACCGAGCAAATAGTCATTGCCCGGCAGTTGATAGAAACACTGCTTTCGCAAAATGGAAAAACCATCGCAGTGGGCACCACCTCGGTGCGCACGCTCGAAAGTTTATACTGGTATGGCATGCACCTCATCCATAATCCCGACGCTACTTTTTATGTTTCTCAATACGATCCTTATCAAAATCTTCCAGAGGTGTCAGCCCTTCAATCTTTGACGGCTATTTTGGATGCAATGGATCGCCGACAATCGCCAATGCTGTCGGGCACAACGCAGCTGCTCATTGCTCCGGGCTATCGTTTCAAAATCATCAACGGCATGATCACCAACTTCCACCAGCCGCGCAGCACGCTGCTATTACTTATCGCTGCCTGGCTGGGGCCAAAATGGAAAGAAATTTACGAATACGCCCTCAACCATCAATTCCGCTTCCTGAGCTACGGCGACAGTTGCTTGTTTCTTTAACAAAAAAAGCCCCGACAATCCAAAAGGACGCCGGGGCGCATTATGAAAAATAATAAACTCTATTTATTTAATTACCACCTTGCGAATGGTTACATTTTGATCAGTCTCCACGCGAAGATAATAAATTCCGCCGGCATATCCGGAGATATCGAGCTGCTGTGCAGCAAATCCTGACAATTTCCCAATTTCATGACTGTAAACCGCACTGCCCTGGTAGTTGAGCAGCTTGTAGCGTACCGCAGTGGTAGCGCCAGTGATATTGATATTAAGAACAGTAGAAGCCGGATTGGGGTAAACGGCCAGGCGGAAAGTGTTGCCCAGCTCATCCACATTTACACACGGATCAAAAATCACAGTAATATCATCTTCGCCCACACAATTG
>JAVEUB010000052.1:0-12135 GCA_034005785.1 Cloacimonas sp. (SeqCode)
GGAGTGTGGGGGTGTGGGAGTGTGGGAGTGTGGGAGTGTGGGAGTGTGGGGGTGTGGGAGTGTGGTGTAGGGGCGCATTGCGTGCGCCCAAGAGTTGTAAGCTTGGAAGGTTTCGCTATTCTCTTCCTTTTTGCAAAAATATGAGTTAAAACAGAAACATGAACCACCCTTGGAGCGTGTTTGACTTATATTTTTGCCGCATGTACCATCAGCTCAGCCATTTATCCAGTATCCACAAATATCACACCAGCCTGCGGCAAAAATATGAGTTAAACCGTGGATTGCGTGATAACGATACATAGCAAGATATCCTGTTGCCCTGTAGCCCGCATCACAGCATAGTTTTTCGCTTGTAGCGTAGCTCGCATCACAGCATAGGCTTTCGATTGTCGCGTAGCCCGCATCACAGCGTAATCTTTCGCTTGTCGCATAGCCCGCGTTTTAACTCAAAAATTTGCCCTCCAAACTTATCCTGTTTTGCTTCATTTCTTTCTGCTGCAAATTTTTAAGTCAAATTCGCTCGTTTGCATGAACCACCCTTGGAGCGTGTTTGACTTATATTTTTGCCGCATGTACCATCAGCTCTGCCATTTATCCCGTATCCACAAATATCACACCAGCCTGCGGCAAAAATATGAGTTAAACCGTGGATTGCGGGATAACGATACATAGCCCGCGTTTTAACTCAAAAATTTGCCTTCCAAACTTATCCTGTTTTGCTTCATTTCTGTCTCCCGCAAATTTTTAAGTCAAATTCGCTCAGGAACAATACGATTAGCCCGCGGTTTAGCTCGAAAAAATATGGCTTAAGTTCAATTATAGTAAGAAAGTTACATTGCATGTCTGCCGATCAAACAGTTTATTTCTTGCTCTCATTGGCTTAGCATTGGCTATGCATTGGCTATCTCATCCACAATGCATAGCCAATGCTAAGCCAATGCAAGCAGGGAAGAGGGGAACAAACGTTTCGCAGTATGTAAACAGTGAGGGTCTCTCAGCGTTACTTAGCGCAATGTTTTATGTTAATACCTACAATTATTGAACTGTCTCCATTGTCGAATGCTCTCACCCAAAAAAAGCTCTTGACGAAAATCAAGATTCATTTGACCATGGAAAAGTTAGAAAATAACGATATTTGAGGTATGTGTTAATGAAACTGGAAGAGCTGAATTACTACTACAATAAATTCAAGTTTGGTGAGGACATTTTTCACCAGCTTATGCAAAAACGTGTGCGAGAAATCCTTTTAGTATCCACCTTCTACGATGCTTTTATCTTTGAACAGGATGGGCGTCTTTCTGAACAAATATTTGGCGAATACCGGCAACTGAATCTTACCACTACACCCCGCATTACCTCAGTTCCCACTGGAGAGGAAGCTCTGCTTAAAATGAAGGAGCAGGATTTTGATCTGGTGATCACAATGATGCGCATCGGAGAAGTAGGGCCTTTCCAGCTTGCTAAAGCAATCAAGGGGGATTATCCTGATTTGCCGGTACTCTTACTTTTGAATGTTGCCTCAGATTATGTGATCTGGGAAAATCACCCCTTGGAACAAGAATTCATCGATGATGTATTCTTGTGGAACGGTGATGCAAAGCTGTTTTTGGCAATGGTGAAAAGCGTAGAAGACAAAATGAATGTAGAGTATGATACCACGCATGGATTGGTTAGGGTAATTTTGCTGGTTGAAGATTCTGTACACTTTTATTCTCTGTTTATTCCCTCTTTATATTCTGTGGTGATGCGGCAGACGCAAAAGCTTATCGAAGAAGAAGTAAGCGATATTAATAAACGGCTTAGGATGCGCATCCGTCCCAAAGTGTTGCTGGTGCATAATTACGAAGATGCTCTGGAATTGTACGAAAAATACGGAGAATACATGCTGTGTCTGATATCTGATGTGAGATATAAGGTAAACGGAGAGGTGGATTCACAAGCCGGAATCAAGCTGATCAAACACATTATGCTGAAAAATAGCGATTTACCCATGATCCTGCAATCCTCGGAAAGTGAGAATGAAGTTATTGCCAAAGAACTTGGGGTAAATTTTTTAAACAAGAATTCCCAACAGCTCTTTTCAGATTTGCGCAACTTCATGGTTTATAATCTGGGCTTTGGCAATTTCAGTTTTCGCGACCAAGACGGTACCGTAATTGCAGAAGCAGCCAATATCTCTGAGTTTGAGAATAAAATCTTGCTGATACCTGATGAATCCCTTCTTTTTCACAGCAAATTCAACCACTTTTCTAACTGGCTAATAGCGCATGGAGAAGTGCAGATCGCCAAAAAAATCCGCCCGATGCAGATTGAAGACTTTGCCAGTAGAGAAGAACTGCGCAATTTTCTGTTTCATGTATTTCGTACCGTGCGTATTGATAAAAATAGAGGAAAAATTATTAATTTTGATGCCGTTTCATTAAGTGAAGTGAATCAGATTATTAGGCTTACCGAAGGTTCTTTGGGTGGCAAGGGACGTGGCTTGGCATTTTTGAACGCACTGCTCTGCACCATGGATTACGAGAAAAAGTTCGATTCCATCTCCATCTCCCTACCCAGTACGGCAATAATTGGCACGGCTGAATTTGACCAGTTTGTGGAGAACAACGAAATTCTGGATAAGATTGTAGGAAAGAGCGATCAAGAAATTGATGAACTATTTATCGCTGGTAAGCTTTCCGACCAGTTGGTTTCACGCTTGGAAGTGTATCTGGACATAGTGCGTTACCCCATTGCCGTACGTTCTTCCAGTTTGCTGGAAGATTCTCAGGCGCAGCCTCTGGCAGGCGTTTACCGCACCTTTATGTTGCCCAACAATCATCCTGATGTGATGCATCGCTTACGTCAATTGTTGGATGCCATCAAGCTCGTATTTGCCTCGGTTTACCTCTCCGATGCCAGATCATTTCTGGAGGCTTTAAATTTTAAAGCCGAAGAAGAAAAAATGGCGGTGATCATCCAGGAAACCGTTGGTTCATTAAAAGGGGAGCATTATTACTACCCCCATATCTCAGGTGTAGCTCAATCTTACAACTTCTACCCCACTGCGTATATGCAGCATAAAGATGGCATAGCTACTATCGCTCTTGGGTTAGGGAAATCTGTGGTAGAAGGAAAGCTGAATTTCCGCTTCTGCCCGCGTTATCCGCAAATAGATATGCTGCCTCAAGAGGACATGATGCGCGCTTCTCAGAAGGAATTCTATGCCTTGGATCTTTCGCTAAACGACTCTGATCTAACCCAAGGTGAGGAAATCACCCTGGCTAAACTGACCATTAAAGACGCAGATAAACAGGATAGTTTGCGGCTTATCGCGTCTGTTTGGGACTACGAAAATTATCGCCTCACAGATAATCTGGCGGAAAAAGGCATGAAAGTGCTAACCTTTTCTAATATCTTGAAACACAATTACTTCCCTCTGGCAAAAATTGTGGAAGAGCTGTTGGAAATTGGGGAAATTGCCCTGGGAATAGCAGTGGAAATTGAATTCGCGGTTAACCTGGAATACGACCAGGTGCATAAATTTCAGCCCAGTTTTTACATACTGCAGATTCGCCCCTTAAGCGTTAGTGCAGATGCTTACCGCATTGATGCCTCGCAACTTAACAAAGAAGAGCTGCTTATGTACACTGAACACGGTATGGGAAATGGCATGATAGACGAACTAACAGACGTTATCTATCTGGATCCCAATAGTTTCGATAAAACGCAAACTCAGCCAATGCAGGAAGAAATTGAAAGATTCAATGCCAAAATGACAGCAGAAGATAAACGCTTTATTTTGATAGGTCCAGGCCGTTGGGGCTCAAGGGACAGATTTTTGGGGATACCCGTGCGCTGGCCACAGATAAACCGTGCCAAGGTAATCCTGGAAACTGGCTTGCAGGATTTCATTGTGGAAGCTTCTCAGGGAACACATTTCTTCCATAATCTGGTGGCAATGAATGTTGGCTATTTCACCATACCTTATGTATCCCAAACTGATTTTGTGGATATGGATTGGTTGCTGGCTCAACCGATAAAAGAACGTGGCGATTTCTTTGTACATGTGGAATTTCCACATCCTTTGATTGTTAGGATGGATGGTAAGACTGGATTGGCGGTTATACATAAATGATAGGTTACAGGTGATAGGTTACAGGTGACAGGTTACAGGTGACAGGTGACAGGTGACAGGGGACAGGGGACAGGTGGAAAGGTGAAAAAGTGAAACAAGCTTTGAAGCTGGTAAGTAGTGTCTGTTTCTGGAGTGATGTTTACTGTATTTGGGGTAAGAACATTAATGCGAAGTATCAATCGTTTGGTTTCACTTTTTCACCTTTCCACTTTTTCACTTTAACATCTACAGCAGGGTATATGTTTCAGCAAGGGATTAACCTATGATTCCCACAAACTTCTGGGCACAGGAAACTGCTCTACTGGAATCGCTTATGCCAACGAAAGTGGATCATATATTAATGATCTCTTCTCTGTATGATTCTTTTGTCTTTGAAGTAGATGGCTTTTTAGCCGAGCAGATTAGTGAAGATTTTCGCTTGTTAAATCTGAGTACACAGCCTACTGTGATACATGCTTCATCGTTGGAAAGTGCCCAAAAGATGCTGGAACAAGAAAATATCCAGTTAATCATTATCCATTTAGCGTCCATGCGCGGAATTGCTTTAAAGCTGTTGGAATTGATCAAGAAAGAATATCCCCATTTGCCAGTGTACTTTTTACTCGGTGCTCCACAAGACCTGATGTTTATCGAAAACCACACAGAAGAACTGCACGAGGTGCAGGATTTCTTTTACTGGAATGGGGATTCTAAAATCTTTTTAGCGATCATCAAGCTGTGGGAAGAGACGGTAAATATTCCTTTTGACGTGCAGAAATACGATATCCCGATCATCCTGGTGGTAGAAACGTTTATCCCATATTATTCCCAGTTTCTACCCATCTTGTATGAACAGGTAATGCAGCTTTGCTTAGGGCTGATTCGCTCTGAACACCAGAGTATGAGTAAAAACCTGTACCTAAATGCCCGCCCACGCATTGTTCTGCTGCACGATTACCAAAAAGCAGTGTCCTTCTATGAAAACCATACAAACTCCATCATAGGTGTGATCAGTAATATTAACTACCATTATCTGGGAAAGCACCACCCCAATGGAGGAATGGAACTCTTGCAGTATATCCGTAAACGTAATCCCAGTTTACCATTTTTATTGCAATCCTTTAACCCTATGTACCGGGATATCGTTACCAGCAATGAAGGCGAATTTTTGTACAAGGACTTGCCCGGTTTAAGCTTGCAGATGCGGCGCTGGTTGCAAACTGAAACAGGCTTTGGGCGTTTTGTGTTCAGAGAACCAAGCGGGATAAAGATCGCTGAGGCAAATTCAATAATCGGATTCCAAAGAGTGCTGAGAGACTTACCACTTTCCTCTATTCAATTCCATTTGCAGAATAGGCATTTCTATGTATGGTTAGCCACACATGCAGAAGCAGCATTATGCTTGTTTCTAAATAACTTAGAGCCTCAGCAAGAACCTGAAGCAATGCGGGATATAATGTTAGAGGCATTATCTGCTTTGATTTCCTTCCGCAGAAGGGAAAAGATTCAGGATTTTAACGACGAAAGTGATTTTGATTTGAACCTGATCTACAAAATTGGAGATGACTCCATTGGGGGAAAAGGGCGCGGGCTTGCCTTCCTAAATGTGGTGTTAAACCGTTATAGCCAAGTAGCAGATACATACCCTAAGGTAAACATTTCTGTGCCGGTTGCAGCAGTGCTGGCTACAGGAATTTTCGATGAATTCCTGTCCTTCAATCCTCAGATAGCAAATCCTGACGCTATGGAAACTATGAGTGATGCAGAAATTGATGTGCTTTTTCTATCAGCTCAGCTACACCAACGTTGCATTTCAGCGCTAAGCAGCTTGCTGGCAAAATGTCCCTCACCTCTTGCAGTACGGTCATCTTCCGTGCTTGAAGATCATATTGCCAATCCTTTTGCCGGTGTTTTTCGCACCTTTCTGATACCCAACAGTCATGCAGATTCCAGAGCCCGGCTTGGCCAATTGATTCAGGCGGTGAAGCTTGTGTACTCTTCAATGTTTTTAAAAACTGCCCGTGCCTATCGCGAATCGCTAAATATTCCGGCCCGAGAAGAGAAAATGGCCGTGATTATCCAAAAAGTAGCAGGTTCGCAGCATGGAGACAGCTTTTTCCCTCTTCTTTCCGGAGTAGCCCAGTCCTACAATTATTATCCTGCCGTAAACATGAGCCATGAGGATGGGATTGTAACCCTTTCCACAGGATTAGGAAAAACCGCAGTGGAAAGGGAACGCACCTTTGCTTTCTGTCCTGCATTTCCACATGTGGACATGTTCCCCCCAGAAGATATTGTTAAAGGCGCACAGCGTCAGTTCTATGCTCTTAATCTGAATGCACATGATTTCAACCTTCAGGGAGGTGAAGATAGTACCTTAGTGCGTATTAGAATCTTGCAGAACCTGCTGGAAAATGAATTGGCGTCTATCAGCTCTGTGTGGGATCACGAAAACCACGCATTTCTAAGTGGCACATATACCAAAGGGCCGCGTGTTGTTACCTATCGGAACATTCTGCATTACAATGAAGCACCTTTGGCCCCTCTGTTAAGGGCATTCCTAAATCTTGGCCGTGAAGTTATGGGCTGTGAAGTGGAGATGGAATTTGCCTACGATATCGATGCTAAAACCGGACAGCAGAGCTTTCACCTGCTGCAGATACGCCCCATCACTGTTAACAAACATCTCTATAGCGAAGACCTGAAAAACTGGCTTGAGCGCAAGGATGAGATTGTGTTATTCTCTTCCTATGCTTTGGGCAGCAGCTTGGAAGACGAACTGGATACAATTGTTTACCTATCCCCAGAACGCTTTGATATCGTAAAAACCGAAGCTATGGCTATGGAGCTGGAAGAGATTAACCAGAGCCTGAAACCAAACAAGTATTTGTTGATTGGGCCTGGACGTTGGGGTTCGAGCGATCGGTTTTTAGGGATTCCTGTTTCTTGGGGGCAAATTACCAATGTGGCAACCATCGTTGAAGTGCTATTACCCAATATGTCTATCGAAGCAAGCCAGGGCAGCCACTTCTTTCACAACCTGTTTAGTATGAATGTTGCGTACCTTACAGTAAAAGACCAAGATGATTATGTGGCATGGGATTGGCTGTCTTCTTTGCCAAGCATTCACCAAGGAAATTTCTTCGAAGTTAAAAAATGCCCCCAATTTTTAAAGATTTTGTTTGACGGAAAAAACGCTGCAATTATTAAGTGATTTTTGAACTAAATGAGTTTTAAAAACCCAAAAACATGTGTGTGTAAAAAAACATAGGAGGTATGTGAATATGACCATGCACGAATTTATGCATCAAGTATCGGCAAAGAATGCCGACCAACCCGAGTTTATCCAAGCTGTAACGGAAGTTGTGGAAAGCATCTGGGATGTTTATGAAGCCAACCCCCAATACCGCAAAGCCAAGATTCTGGAACGTTTAGTAGAACCAGAAAGAACCATTATTTTCCGAGTCCCCTGGCAAACAGATTCTGGCGAAGTAATTGTTAACCGCGGTTTCCGTGTCGAGTTTAACAGCGCTATTGGTCCCTACAAAGGTGGATTACGCTTTCACCCCAGTGTTAATCTGGGCATCCTGAAGTTCCTGGGGTTCGAGCAGATTTTCAAAAATAGCCTTACGACTTTGCCTATGGGCGGTGGTAAGGGCGGTTCAGATTTTAATCCCCGCGGCCGTTCCGATGATGAAGTGCAACGTTTCTGCCATTCCTTTATGCTGGAGTTATTCCGCCATATCGGCCATAATACTGATGTCCCTGCTGGTGATATTGGTGTGGGCAAACGCGAAATTGGTTTCATGTTAGGTATGTACAAAAAGATCAAAAACGAAACCACCGGCGTACTTACTGGCAAGGGTTTAGAATGGGGTGGAAGCCTTATTCGTCCCGAAGCAACAGGTTATGGAACGGTGTATTTTGCTGAAGAAATGCTTAAAACCCGTGGTGATAGCTTTGAAGGCAAAGAAGTACTTGTTTCCGGTAGTGGAAATGTGTCTCAGTATGCTATTCAGAAAGTAAACCAACTGGGAGGAAAAGTTGTTACAGCTTCGGATTCTGATGGTTTCATCTACGATCCTGATGGCATCAAAGGCGAAAAATGGGATTACCTGTTAGAGCTGAAGAACATCCATCGTGGCCGTATCAGTGAATACGCTGAAGAATTTGGCTGCAAATACTATGCCGGTCAACGTCCTTGGATTATTCCTGGCAAGATCGCTCTTCCTTGTGCCACGCAAAATGAGATTAATGGCGAAGAAGCCAAAACCTTGGTTAAAAACGGCTGTATCTGCGTTTCTGAAGGTGCCAATATGCCCACTACCCCTGAAGGCGTGGAAATCTTCCTGGAAAACCATATCCTCTACGGACCTGGTAAAGCTGCCAATGCTGGTGGTGTTGCCACTTCAGGTCTGGAAATGACTCAGAACTCCATGCGTATCAGTTGGAGCCGTGAAGAAGTTGATGCAAAATTACACAGCATCATGAAAGCTATCCACGAGCAATGCGTTTCTTATGGAACTACTGGTAAGTTCACCAATTACGTTAAAGGTGCAAACACTGCCGGATTCATCAAAGTTGCCAATGCAATGATGGACCTTGGCTTAATCTAATTGCTAACTGTACCGGAAACTTAGATTCCTGGGTTTCCGGTACTTTTTTTTATGAATGAAACTTTTGTGCAAACCTCCCCTGAAAACAGCGTATTCGCACTAAGAGAAAGGATCAAGGAACTTAGTTGCTTATATCGCATAGCTGATTTGGCAAACAGACCAGAACTGGACACTTGTTATATTCTAAATGCTTGCGTTGGTTTTATCCCCGCAGCTCTGCAGTTCCCTGATCATGCGAGTGCCCGTTTGCTTATTGACAACAAAGAGTATCACAGTAACAATTTTCAGACCAGTAACAATTTTCTTCAGGCAGCAGTATCCACTCATTTATCGGCGCAAGGAATGCTTGAGGTTTTCTACAAGGATGAACCGCAGAATCGCTTTTTAGCTGAAGAAGAAAAACTCATCCAAACTATCGCTCAGCATATTTCCTTGATTTTGGAACGCCGCAACAGCCAGGAATACAATGCAAAATTGCAGGAACAATTACGCCATGCCGACCGCTTGGCAACTATTGGGCAACTTTCAGCGGGAATTGCGCATGAGATCAATGAACCTCTTTCTGCCATTTTGGGATTTGCCCAGCTTGTTGTTTCCGAGAATGAATTAGCAGAGCCGGCTCTGCAAGATATGAAAAAGATTGTAAATGCCACTCTGCATGCGCGTGAAATTGTGCGTAAGCTGATGCTTTTCTCCAGGCAGGTTCCGCCAAAAATGGTGGCGGTGGACATCAACCGTCTGATTGAAGAAGGCTTTTATTTCTTAGAAAACCGCTGCACCAAGCAAGGCGTAAAGATAATCCGAGAACTTTGCCCAAGCTTGCCTACAGTTATTGCCGATCCCGGACAAATGCATCAGGTATTGGTAAATCTTAGTGTTAATGCCATGCAAGCCATGCCAAATGGTGGTACAATCTTTATCTCTACACAACTTTGTAACGACGAAGTGATAATAAGTATCTGCGACACAGGAATGGGGATGGATTCTGATGTATTGGGGCGCATATTTATCCCCTTCTTTACCACCAAGGATATCGACCAAGGTACCGGCCTTGGTTTAAGCGTGGTGCATGGTATCATTAGTGCGCATGGAGCAAGGCTTACGGTGGATAGTGAACCAGGAAAAGGCTCGGAGTTTAAAATTTTTATGAAGGTAAACTGTGGTGAAAAACCCTGAACACATTCTAATAGTTGATGATAACGAAGATACGTTACA
This sequence comes from Cloacimonas sp. (SeqCode), assembly GCA_034005785.1. Taxonomy (GTDB): domain Bacteria; phylum Cloacimonadota; class Cloacimonadia; order Cloacimonadales; family Cloacimonadaceae; genus Cloacimonas. Next base: position 9,928 of record JAVEUB010000052.1, read on the forward strand.
GATGATAAGGCGCAAAATCAACGCGCACGGATGGGTAACAACAACAGCCAGCGACGTAAACCAAGCGCTGTCCATCTTGGCGAATAGCAAAATTGACTTAGTATTAACTGATTATAAGATGCCTAAGGTTACAGGTCTGGAGCTTATTCGGCATTTAAACAGCCATTTTCCTGAAATTCCAGTTATTATGATAACCGGATACCCCAGTATAGAAGGCGCAGTAGAAGCCGTGAAAGTAGGTGCAGAAGAATACTTAAGTAAACCTTTCACCGATGATGAGCTGTTTTGTGCCATAGATAGCGTGATTGCCAAAATAAGACAAAAAAAGCAGCTTAGCAAGATTCACCCCAATAACCCCTATGGCCTGGTCGGTAGCTCAGAGCAAATGCAGGAGCTATTCCGCAATATCCAAAAATCTACCTCTAATAACGCCACTGTGCTTATTCAGGGGGAAAGCGGAACCGGCAAAGAACTGGTAGCCAGGGCGATACACTATCATTCGCATCATAGCAAAGCTCCATTTGTGCCTGTTAACTGCGGAGCAATCCCCGAAAGCCTGTTAGAAGCCGAACTTTTTGGCTACATGAAAGGCTCTTTCACCGGTGCCAGTGAAACCAGAGCCGGATATTTTTTAACCGCCGATGGTGGCAGTATTTTTCTGGACGAAATCAGCGAAACGTCCCTCTCGATGCAGGTAAAGCTACTACGTGTATTGCAAGATAAACTGGTAACCATGATAGGCTCTAAAACCTCCCGCAAAGTATCGGTGCGCATCATTGCTGCCACTAACAAAGACCTTCCTCTGCTGGTAAAACAAGGCGGTTTTAGGGATGATTTATTCTTCCGTCTAAATGTGTTGCCTATACATATTCCGCCACTACGCGAACATCCTGATGACATTATCCCTCTGTCGCAGCACTTTCTGGAGAAATATGCCCGCGAGAATTCGTTAAACATCCCCCAGTTCAGCGACGCAGCGCTTAATTCGCTGATCAATTATACGTGGCCTGGCAATGTGCGCGAACTGGAAAACCTGATCTATCGCCTGGTGATCCTTTGCGAGGGGCAAAAGATTGATGTTTCTGATCTGCCGGACTATATGAAATTTACTCTGCATCAAAGCCGCAATTTACAGCGTAGCTTGAAGCAAGTGGAAGATGAGTATATTCGCGATGTATTGGCTTCTGTATCGGGTAACAAATCCCTTGCTGCTAATATATTGGGTGTGGACAGAAAAACCTTGTATAATAAATTGAAAGAGCTTGGGTTTACACTGCCCAGCAAGGAGTAAAAGTGATACATGAACTTGTGGAGAAAAACCGTAGTTACCGACGCTTTATAGAAGATAAACAGCTTGAACCGGAAATATTGACCCAACTGATTGGTCTTGCCCGAATCAGCCCCAGTGCCGCAAATCTACAGAATCTGCGTTACTGTCCTATTTCTGCTGTAGATGATTGCGCGAAGATATTTCCCCTACTAAAGTGGGCAAATTATTTGCGTTATTGGGATGGGCCTGCACAAGGAGAACGCCCTACTGCATACATTATCATTCTGGCACCAGCGAATACTACTAAATTCCACCATCTCGATGCAGGCATTGCAGCGCAAACAATCCTGCTGGGCGCAGTGGAAAAAGGCCTGGGTGGCTGCATGCTGGCTTCTGTCGATAAGATAAAAGTGCATGATTTGCTTTCACTGCCTGTAACAATGGAAGTTTTGCTGGTTATAGCGCTTGGTTATCCTGCCGAAACTGTGATTATTGAAGATGTAACAGACCCCGATGATATTGAATACTGGCGCGATGAAGAAGGTTGCCACCATGTTCCGAAACGCTTACTGAAGGATTTGATCATTACCCTGTAAACTAATTTCCCGTTCTATTTGCAAAGCTGCACTTAAAGCTATTCCCATAGCATTGGCTTAGCATTGGCTATCCCATCCACAATTCAAAGCCTATGCTAAGCCAATGGTAGCAAGTATAATCAAACAGCAGGCATTCCCCCATTTTTTCCTGACATTCCTGCGGAGGCAGGAAAAAATGTGGAGACTGATCAGCAAGAGTGCTATTATTTTCATAAACTTAGCTGTTACGAATAGCGAATAAGTGGGCGAACGATGAAGTAACTACCCCAATTGCGAAAATTGACAGATAGCTTGGTTGGGAGAGTTCGGTGTATTCAGCTGGGAAGAAGCAACTTAAATCCC
>JAVEUB010000053.1:0-12134 GCA_034005785.1 Cloacimonas sp. (SeqCode)
ATTGTGCGCAGTTTTAGTGATGGCCAAAAAGCTGCTGGTAACTGGAAAGTATTCTGGAACGGTATGGATAATAGCGGTAAAGCCTGTTCCATCGGTGTGTATTACATCAAAATGCAAGCTGGTAACGACAGATCTATACGCAAAGCTGTGCTGATTAAATAGAAAGATTAACGGGTAAACAGGCTATTGCGAAGCCCCGGAGTTAAATCCGGGGCTTCTGCTTTTAGGGATACCAGAACACAACAAAACGTTTGTTTTGACTTATATTTTTGCTGCATGTACTATCGGCTCCACCATCTATCCTCTATTTACAATTTTCACACCTGCTTGCGGCAAAAATATGAGTTAAAACAAAAGCTGAACTACCCCTGGAGCGTGTTTGACTTATATTTTTGCCGCATGTACCATCGACTCCACCATCTATCCTCTATTTACAATTGTCACACCAGCTTGCGGCAAAAATATGAGTTAAACCGTGGATTGCGTAATATCGGGAAACTACCGAATACTCTGTTATCGCGTAGCCCGCGTTTTAACTAAAGAAATTTGCTGTGCAAAGTTATCCTGTTTTGCTTCATTTCTTTCTCCAGCAAATTTTTAAGTCAAATTCGCTCGTGGGGTTTTACCGTAAGTTTAGATTATTTTTAAGGAGGCTGTGGACAATTTTCCACATGTGATAATAGTCCTGCGAGAGTAGCTCACCCCGCATGGATAAAGGATTAAAGGCATAGCAGCGCTTTAAATGCTTACACTACTAAAACTATGCGAAAAAGATGATTAGTCACTAACTGCAAGCAATATAAGCAGAAAGCTCATACCTGGATTATGCATAACTTGTCCAGAAAAGCAAGTCCCGATACCATTTAACTTCAGCATATAATAAAATATCTTGACGTATGTGGCGAGGCTGGCTATCTTAGCACATGTATGAAATTTTATAATCGACTCATAGATTGTTTTAAACAGAATTGTTATACTGCGTTTTAGGGAGGAACCATGAAAGGCAGAAGCTTGATTATCTTTTTTGCGTTACTTTTAGGAGTATTCGCTACTTGTTTTGGTGCAGCAAAGACAGTTTATTTTGATGGCACTGGAGACTACATTACCTTGGGTACTAACCAAACCCAAGCTGGAATGAACGGTGCTACTGGTTTAACCTTGGAAACGTGGGTTAAACCCTCAAGTCTGCGCACGGGAACAAGTAGGAACGTTATTGCCGATTTCTGCCTTAATGGAGCCTTATCCATGGTCATGATGTATTTTACCGATAGTGGAATATTCAGGTTTGGGGGCAGAAGCAGGGTAGAAGATAATTTCCAAAGTATCCAAACCCCATCGGCTGTGGTTAGTACCGGAAACTGGTATCATATGGCAGGAGTGTTAGATTTCACTAACAAAACTATAAAAATCTACCAAAACGGTGAGTTAATTGGCTCTGTTACAGGGGTTTCCTTTGGAAGTAACACCTACACCTCATCCGGAACAGGTAGCACTGAAGTTATCGGAGTAAACCAACCGTTAACCGCTACTCAGTTCTATCATGGTTACATGGATGATATGCGTATTTGGAACACTCCCAGAACCCAAGCACAGATACAGTTTGATATGACAATACCCGTGTCCGCCCAAAGCAATCTGCTTGGCTACTGGAACTTCGATGATAGCGCTAATGATAGTTCTGGTAATGGTTACAATGGTACCTTTGTGGGTGATACTGCATACTCCAGTGATTTGTTTGAATTTGGCAAATACTACCGCAGCATAGCCGATGGTTCTTGGCGGAGCATTTCTAAGTGGGAAGTATCGCTAAATAATTCTGATTGGCTTAACGCCACTGTATATCCTATTGCTGGAGTGAACACATACATTCGTACCGGTGATGATATAACTATGGGTGCTGATGCCAGATGTTTGAACCTGATAATGGATGGCGGTACGCTTACAATAAGTACTTATACTTTAAATGTTACAGGCACGCTTACAGAAACGGCTGGAACTATCAGTGGAGAACCCAATATCCTTGGCTATGCATCCTCTGGCTACAAACGCTTGGCAATCGCCGAAACAGGGAATGTAATCAGCGGATTTTCTGCTGCTACAAGTATTGAAAGCAACATGCCCCAAAAGATAGATAGAGAGTGGACTATCGACGGAACCTTTACCGGCAATAAAACAGTTACCTTCTATTGGGATGCCACAGATGATGGTAGTTTCAATTGGGGTTCCCTTGAACCTGCGGTATATGATGGCGTTAATGAGTACGCTCCTACTGCGTACGATGTTAGTTCAAATCCACGGTGGGCAACCGTAAGCCTTCCTTCTTTTGCCGGAAGCACCTATACCATAGGACGTAGTGACGAGGATACCCTGCCAGTGGAACTTTCCTCCTTCCTGGTTACGGTTAATGCCTATAATAAAGTGCTGGTGCAGTGGATAACGCAGAGTGAAACCGATGTTTCTGGCTTCCGGCTTTATCGTGGCACCTCCGATTTTGTAGATGAGGCTATCTGTTTGAATGTATTCATTCCAGCCACAAACACTTCTCAAATGCAGATGTATCAATTTGTGGATACTGAGCTTACTGAGCCAGGAACCTATAACTACTGGCTGGAAAACCTCGATCTGGATGGTAGCAGCATGATGCATGGGCATGTTACAGTAATTTTCAGTAATATTGTCTCTGAACCTCCTTCGATTCCAATCATGCATGGATTGATCAGCAGCTACCCCAACCCCTTTAATCCCTCCATCACCATTAAATATGGTGTATCGGAGAAAACCGGGGTAGAACTTGGTATCTATAACCTTAAAGGGCAGAAGGTGCGAAACCTTATACAAGAAACCAAAGACCAAGGTACATACAGCATTGTGTGGGATGGAAAAGATAGCAATTTAAATCGTTTACCCAGCGGTATATATCTAATCCGCATGATCTCCAATGGGCAAACCACACAGCGTAAAGTGGTGATGACTAAATAGATTGGTGGTTAAACTGGTTAACGAAGTTATTGCGAAAGCCCCAGAGCTAAATCTGGGGCTTTTGCTTTTAGGAATGCCAGTACTTGGGAATGCCTGCGGCTCCGCTGGCAAAGTCTTTTGGTGTCTCGCCGACAGTCATCCGAAATGCAGACGAAAAGTCGGCAAGCCAGTACCAATTGACCTTCCCGTGAAAACCGTAAGCTCCAGCTCAGTGAAAGTGGGTAAAGCTTGTATTCTTTGGCTGCGGCTTGGCAGTGTTTCACTTGCTCTCATTCCCATAGCATTGGCGATGCATTGTGGATGGGATGGACAATGCATCGCCAATGCTAAGCCAATGCATGCAGGGAAGAGACAAACTATTGCCCGGGAGTAGAACTGACATTTAGGACATACAGCGTTGTTTGGAACAATACAGACCTTTGTACCCACTCTAATTGAGCTTGAACCAACCGTAAACCCATGCTTCCCGTCATTGACGACTCCACAGGATTGAGGTGCGTTTTGCTCTACGTAAAAAGCGGGATTTTGAGTTAACAAAATCCCGCTTTTATGTTTAGATGCGTACTTATTATTTATTCAGGTCTTTGGCCTTGATGGCGTCTTTTTTGGGCTTAATTGTGGATTCTTCCACGAACTGGATGATTGCCATGGGGGCAGAATCACCTTTACGGAAGCCGGCTTTGAGGACACGGGTGTAACCACCGTTGCGTCCTTTAAAGGCGGGGGCAATTTCGTCGAATAGTTTTTTTACTAAGCTGCGATCGCCGAGCACACTATAAGCCAATCTTCTGGCGTGGACAGTATCGGCCTTGCCATAGGTGATAACGCGTTCAACATGGCGTCTCATTTCTTTGGCTTTAGCCAGGGTTGTATTTAGCTGTCCGTGTTCCACCATAGATTTAACGAGGTTTCGCATCATCAGGCGTCGTGCATCCATTTCACGTCCGAATTTTCTACCTTCAACTCTGTGTCGCATTTTTTACCTTCTTTTTTGGGCTTGGAACTGGTTTACGGGGTGTTGTGGTGGTTACCGCTTCGGCAATCGGTTTCTCTTTGGGAGAGGCTGCTTCTGCAATAACTTTGGCTTTTTCAGGAGCTGGAGCGGGGGATTCTTCGGGGGGAAGAATGCCGCGGCTTCTGGCTTCTTTTACCTTGCGGTAAATACCTTCAACATCCATGCCAAGATCCAGATCATATTTTTTAAGTTTTTGGACGATTTCCTCGAGGGATTTTTTTCCGAAATTACGGAATTTCAGCATTTCGGCTTCAGTTTTGGAAACGAGTTCGCCGATAGTGTCGATTTTTGCTCCGGAGAGGCAATTAGCGGCACGCACGGTCAGCTCTATCTCGCGCACACTCATACGGAGGATGCGTTCTTTTTCTTCCAAATCGGGATCAAGTTCGACATCGCGGATATATTCCGGTTCGGTTTCAAACAAGGAAATCTTGGCAGCCATGTCTTTTAGAATTTTGGCAGCCAGGAAGAGCGCAATTTTTGGCTCTACGGCACCGTTTGAATGAATCTCCAGGATCAGACGGTCGTAATTCATTCTTTCTTTCACCCGCTGATGGGTAACTGAAAAGTTCACCTTCAGGATGGGGGAATAGATAGAATCGATGGGTATGAAACCCACAGCTTTGCCTTCGGGATTCTGGCGGTCTGCAGATACATAGCCTCTACCGATACCTACGATCATCTCGATCTTGAAATCGATATCTTCCACTACTTCGAGGAGATAGAGATCTTTGTTCATAATCTTGATATGAGAATTTTCCTGAACAAGGGATGCAGTGATAACACCTTTCCCTTTGTGTTCCAGAACGATGGGAATTTCTTCCACGGAATTGGACTGGATCACGAGCTGCTTGATCCGCAGGATCAGATCGATATAATCTGAATTTGTGCCTGGGATGGGCGTAAACTCGTGATGCAAGCCTTCAATCCGCACGAAGCGAACCGCAGCACCCTGCACAGAGGATAACAGCACCCTTCGCAGAGTGTTACCCAGCGTGGTACCAAATCCCGGTTCAAGGGGGCCGATTTCAAATTTGCCGAAGTTGCGGGAATATGTCGCCTTGTCGTGATCGACATCCTCCGGCATTTGTAAAGGTTCTAGATACATCATAGCTGCTCCTTAGCTGTGAGCCATTACTTGGAGTAGAACTCAACGATGAGACGAAGGTCAACAGTGACCGGAATCTCGCTAATTGCGGGAATTGCGATAAATTGACCGCGGAAATTCTCTTTATCTACACTCAGCCAGGTATAGGGTGAGCTTACTTCAGTTCTTTCCATAGCCTCAACGATTAGTTTAATGCCACGGCTTTTGGGGCGAACTTCAATTATATCGCCTTCTTTCACGAGGAAGGAAGGGATATCCACTTTCTTACCATTAACCATCATGTGGCCATGGTTTATGAACTGACGGGATTGCATCCGGGTAACGGCAAAGCCTAAGCGATAAACCACGTTATCCAGGCGGCGTTCCAGAATTTGCATCAGGTTGTCACCAGTTACGCCACCAGCTTTGGCTGCTTTAAAAAAGTAGTTCCGGAATTGCTTTTCCATCAGACAATATGTTGAGCGCAGTTTTTGCTTCTCACGTAAGTGCACACCGTAATCGCTAAGTTTACGGCGCATATTTTTGCCATGCTGTCCTGGAGGGAACTTACGCTTGGCGAGGATTTTATCATATTTGGCATTGCCAAAGATGTTCTCGCCGAATTTGCGGCAGAGTCTTGCTTTCGGTCCGGTATATCTGGCCATAATTCCTCTCCTTATATCCTTCTGGTTTTGGGTGGACGGCAACCATTATGGGGGATGGGTGTTTCGTCCTTAATCATCGTAACTCTGATGCCGGCAGCATTTACTGCACGAATGGCAGATTCACGTCCACCACCAGGGCCTTTAACGATTACGCCCACTTTTTGGATACCCATATCAATACCAGCTTTGGCTACTTCAGCAGCAGCCAATTGAGCGGCATAGGGGGTGCTTTTACGGGAGCCTTTAGAGCCGATTTTTCCACCGCTGGACCAAGCCAGAACATTTCCGGCACGGTCGGTTAGCGAAACAATAGTGTTATTAAAGCTGGAGTGCACGAAGACCAAGCCTTCATCAAAGGCCAGGCGAACGCGTTTTTTCTTAACTCTTGTTTTCTTAGCCATGTTATAAGCTCCTATTTCTTCTTCTTAATAGCGCTGCCACGGGGACCTTTACGGGTTCTGGCATTGGTATGAGTGCGTTGTCCACGTACCGGTAGTCCACGTTTGTGACGCATGCCGCGATAGCACCCGATTTCCATGAGGCGCTTAATATTCATGGCGACCTGGGTTCTGAGGCTACCTTCCACAACATATTCATTCTGAATAATGTCGCGGAGGATTTTTTCTTCTTCAATGTTAAGATCGGCTACTTTTTTCATTTCGTCGATATTAGCTTTTTTGCAGATATCTTTGGCAATGGTGCGCCCGATGCCGTAGATATATGTAAGCCCAATGAACAGTCTTTTGGTTCTGGGAAGTTCAATACCAGCAATGTGTGCCAAGTTTTTCCTCCTAACCCTGTCTCTGTTTGTGTTTGGGGTTCGAGCTGCAGATCACTCGGATAACGCCGTAGCGTTTGATTATTCGACAATCTTTGCAGATTACTTTAACGGAAGCTTTCACTTTCATTGTTATCTCCTTGCAAGTAGCTGTTTAGCCATTATGCAATCTTTATTTATAGCGGTAAGTAATTCTGCCGCGGGATAAATCGTAGGGCGAAAGCTCTACTTTTACCTTATCTCCGGGCAGGATTCTGATATAGTTCATGCGCATTTTACCGGAAGAATGAGCCAGGATTTCGTGCCCATTTTCCAGTTCAACGCGAAAGGTAGTGTTCGGAAGAGCGTCTGTAACGATGCCTTCCACTTCTATAACGCCGGATTTACTCATATTATGCTTTCCTCATGTTTTGCAATTTTCGGATATCTTCCGGATTCGCAGTTAATATCTCGGGTTCGCTATCGGTTACAAGGATGGTGTGTTCGTAATGTGCAGACAGCGATCCGTCTGCTACATGATACTCCCAGCCTTTCTCCGAAACGCGGTTTGTGCCAATATTTACCATAGGTTCGATGGCAAGGGTCATCCCTGCAGCAATGCGAGGACCGCGTCCGGGTTTGCCATAATTGGGAATTTGGGGTTCTTCGTGCAGATTTCTACCGATGCCATGACCAGTTAAATCGTCTGCTACAAAATATCCACGGGCAGCTACAAAAGAACCTATGGCATGGGAAATATCCCCAATCCTGTTCCCGGGAACGGCAGCGGCGATACCAAGGAATAACGATTCCAAAGTAATCTTCAGCAGATTTTCGGCTGCATCACTAACCTTGCCCACTCTGTAGCTACGGGCAGCGTCACCATGATATCCATTTAGCACAACGCCGACGTCTATCCCGATAATATCGCCTTCCGCCAAGATAAGATCTCGCCTGGGAATACCGTGAACAATCGCAGAATTCACAGAGGCACAGATGGAACCGGGAAAAGGCTTTAGCCCCGGTATCTGATAACCCTTGAAGGAAGGCACGCCTCCCCGGCTGCGAATGTAATCCTCGGCATATTCATCCAGCTCCAAAGTGTTTACTCCAGGGCGGATAATATCTTCCAGACTATCCAGCAAGCTTCCAAGTATTTGGCAGCTCTGGCGCATCTTATTAATTTCGGAGGGCGTTTTGAGGTAGATCATAGTTTAGCTCGAGCGTCCGCGTAGTTTGCCTTTCTTCATGAAGCCATCATAATGGCGCATCACGAGATGAGACTCGATCTGTTGCAGTGTATCCAGTGCCACACCTACCACGATGATAAGCCCGGTTCCGCCAAAGTAGAAAGGAAGGTCGAAACGGTTGCTTAATATTTCGGGTAACAGGGCGACAAACGCGAAGAATATCGCTCCTGGAAGTGTGATACGCACAAGCACGCTGTTAATATATTCGGCGGTCTTCTTACCGGGTTTTTTGCCGGGAATGTGTCCGCCATATTTAACCATGTTTTCCGCCATCTCAGTAGGGTTCAGCACTATCGCCGTATAGAAATAGGCGAAGAAAATGATGAACGATACATACAGAACCGTGTATAAAGCGGCACCAGGGGATAACCAACGTTGCATAGTAGTCCAGAATCCGCCACTACGGCCTAAGAAGGCTGCAATTGTGGCAGGAAACATCAGGATGCTTTGGGCAAAAATGATGGGAATCACACCAGCAGTATTCACTCTTAAGGGAATGTAGGTGCTTTGACCACCATAAACGCGACGTCCCACAATGCGCTTGGCATATTGCACGGGTATTTTACGGATAGCTTCTGTAACGTAGATCACTGCTGCGGTAACACCAACCATAACCAGGATTGCCACAATAGCTTTCCAGGTGTAGCTGGGATCGCTGCCTATCTTTTGGAACATGCGGATAAATCCTTCCGGATAACGCGCAATGATTCCGGCAAAGATGATCAGTGAGATGCCGTTGCCAATACCGTGTTCGGTGATTTGTTCACCGATCCACATTACAATCATAGTACCGGTGATCAGGGTTATAATACCGGTTACGTGAAACAGAATACCAGGGCCGGGTACAACCCCACCAGAGAGGTTGGTTAACCACATGGTGATGGTAACAGCATTGAAGGCTGCAAGACCAACTGTACCATAGCGGGTAATCTGATTCAGTTTCTTCTGTCCATCCGCACCCTCTTTACGCAGCTTTTCAAAATAGGGAACAATACTTCCCAAAAGCTGGATCACGATCGAAGCCGTGATATAGGGCATTATTCCAAGAGCAAAAACCGAGGCACGTTCGAAGTTGCCACCCACGAAGAGGTCTAATAAACCAAATAGGGTGTTTCCACCTTCGCGGGCACCTTCAAAGAAGGCCTTTAGGGCTGTGGCATCTACTCCGGGGATGGGCACAAAACTACCCATGCGGTATAACACCAGAAACAGCGCAGTAAAGAGTATCTTCTTCTTCAAGTCCGGAATCCGGAACATGTTGCTCATCGTCTTGAACAAATTACACTACCTCCGCCTTGCCACCGTTTTTCTCAATCATCTCTTTGGCTTTCTTAGAGAAAGCATGAGCTTTGATATGCACGGCTTTGGTGAATTCGACCTGGACGGATGCAAGTACTTTTACAGGAGCTTTGGATTTTTGGCCCTTGGAAGGCACCAGCCCCATATTTTCCATGATAGCCACATCAAATTCGGTCTCGTCCAGGTTTTGTAAACGGCTCAAGTTTAGGGCACGATAGCCAACCCGGAATATGTTTTTGAATCCACGTTTGGGGAGACGGCGGTGAATGGGCATCTGTCCGCCTTCAAAAGCAGGAGACACGTTTCCACCGGCACGGGCTTTCTTACCCTTATGTCCGCGGCCGGCTTGTTTACCGGTTCCGGAGCCTTGTCCCTTGCCAAGACGTTTCTTGTTTTTTCTTCCGGCAGGTTTGCCAAGATTAGTTAAGGTTAACATCGCTATTCTCCCTGCATTTCTTCGACTTTAAGGAGGTATCCAACTTTATTGATCATACCTCTGATGCATGGGTTATCATCGTGGATACGGCTTTTGCCGATTCTTCCCAGACCAAGGGACTTGATAACCAGTTTGTGGTCTTCAATACGATTTATTGTGCTGCGGATTTGGGTCACTTTAAGCTTCATATCTCCTCCCTTCCTGTTAACTGAGCAATGGTCTTGTTTCTCAGACGGGCAATGTCGGAAAGGGTGCGCATGGCTTTCAGCCCATTCACAGTGGCTTTCACTACGTTTGTGGGGGAGTTTGAGCCCAGGGATTTGCACAGGATATTTTCGATCCCGGCAGCTTCGAAGATAGCGCGGGTGGTTCCACCGGCGATAACTCCTGTACCTGGAGAAGCAGGTTTTATCATCACACGTGATGCACCAAAGCGAGCTACGATCTCATGCGGTACGGTTCCTTTAATAATGGGAACTTTGAACATGTTCTTAGTGGCTTTTTCTTTGGCTTTGCGGATGGCATCGACGATTTCATTCGCCTTGCCACTGCCCACGCCGACGTTACCCTTGCGATCGCCTACCACTACGATGGCGGAAAAACTGAAGTTCCGTCCACCTTTCACGACTTTGGCTACACGCTTGGTTTCTACTATTTTCTCTACTAATTTATCTTCTTCGTTTACATTATTTCGTTGTTCATAATTCATGCAATCCTCCTTAGAAAACAAGCCCGGCTTTGCGAGCACCTTCGGCAAGTGCTTTCACGCGGCCGTGGTATTTATAACCGGCGCGGTCGAAAGCAATTTTGGTGATTCCAGCTGTAAGGGCTTTTTCACCAAGCTTCAGTCCCACTTCAAAGCTTTGAGCGGTCTTCTTTTTTCCTTCCAGGGAGCTAATCTCCTTGGCTATGGTGGACATCGAAACGATGGTTACACCACGGGTGTCGTCGATAATTTGGGCATAGATATTCTTCAAGGAGCGGAATACTACTAAGCGCGGTCGTTCGGCATCACCACTAAGGCGTTTCCGGATGGCTGCTTTGCGACGGGTGCGGAGGGCATTCTTTGTTATACATGTTGATTTTATCATCTCTCATCACCTCATTTATTTGGAACCGGCTTTACCGGCTTTGATGGTGACGTGCTCATCATGGTAGCGCACGCCTTTTCCCTTATAGTTTTCCGGGGGACGGCAACCGCGCACTTCAGCAGCAAATTGGCCAACGAGCTGTTTGTCTATACCTTTAATGGTAATGATGCTCTGGAAGTCCGATCTGGTTCCTTTGGAACGAGCTACCGCCTGAGCGGTAATCTCCAGGCCGGTAGGAATTTGCAGAAGGATGTCGTGTGAATAGCCAAGGCTTAATTTCAGCCAAGGGCCTATTCTTTCTGATGAATAGCCGGTGCCTAAGATATGCAGAGTCTTCATAAAACCTTCGCTTACGCCGGTAACCATGTTTTGCAACAAGGCGCGGGTAAGGCCATGATAGGCACGAAGGGTTTTGGTATCTTCCGCACGTAGCACGGTAAGAACGTTATCTTCGATTTGAACTGTGATTCCGGGTAACAGCGTTAGCTGCAATTCACCCAGTTTGCCTTTGACGTTTACAACGCCAGCAGTTTCTTTCACATGCGTCTCGGAGCCGAGTTTGATTGGGGCTTTTCCTATGCGTGACACAGTATCCTCCTACCAGACTCTGCAGACATATTCACCACCTACGCGTTTAATACGGGCATCGCGATCCACCATCACACCATTACTGGTGGAAATGATCGCACAACCGGTATTATTATACACGCTGGGCAAATTATCAGCTTTGACGTAAACACGTCTTCCGGGTTTGGAAACTCTCACTAATCCTTGCATTACCGGCTCGCCGGCATTGGTGTATCTAAGGATTACTAATACACGTTTATAATTAAATTTGTGCTCCGGATCTTTGTCAAGAACTTGGACGCTATTCACAAAGTTCTCTTCAGCAAGGATGCTAACCAGGGCTTCTACAAGCCTATTATGGTTAACTATCACCTGCGTATGTCCGGCACGATATGCATTGCGGATTTTGGTCAATGCATCAGCTATCGGATCACTAACGCTCATTATATTCCTCCATTGATTTACCAGCTACTTCTGGTGATTCCAGGTATCTGGCCGAGCGACGCATACTTACGGAAGCAAAGACGGCACATGCCGAAATCGCGCATATAGGCGCGTGGGCGTCCGCAGAGCATGCAACGGTTGTATTTTCTTGATTGGAACTTGGGAGTCCGTTGTTGTTTGATGATGAGTGATTTCTTTGCCACAAAAATCTCCTTATTGGTTTTTCTGGAAAGGCATGCCGAGTTCACGTAGCAGTTCACGGCATTCTTCATCGGTATGTGCCGTGGTTACGATTGTGATATTCAGCCCGCGAATGGCATCGACTTTATCGTACTCGATTTCAGGAAACACGGTTTGTTCTTTCAGACCAAAAGAATAATTTCCTCTGCCATCAAAAGAGTTCACCGGGATCCCGCGAAAATCGCGAATACGGGGAATAACAATAGAGATGAGGCGATCGTAGAATTCATACATCACTTCACCCCGAAGAGTAACTTTGCATCCGATGGGCATGCCCTGGCGCAGCTAGATCGGAAGAGCGTCG
>JAVEUB010000054.1:0-12029 GCA_034005785.1 Cloacimonas sp. (SeqCode)
CGAAAACTGATTTATCAGTAATTTTTGATCAGGAATCATTTGGCGATCTTCATTTTGGTGTCAATTTCCAAGATATTGCAGGTACAGAGATAGCTTGGGATACTGAAAGCGAAATAAGGGATGAAATCCTCTTCAACAGCAAGCTCGGCATCGCACTTGTTCAACCCATAACTGTGTTAAAATCCAACGTCATATTAGCGTATGATTATGACTACGTTTACAATGGCACAAGCCATTACGGGATTGAATGGGATTATAATGATCGTGGAAGTTTACGTACGGGCTACCATGATAAAAACTTTAGCGCAGGAGCATCCGTTAAACTTTATGGAGTAATGCTGGATTATGCACTTATTACTAATCCTGTGGGGCTAACCAATCGTCTGGGCCTAAGGGTTCAATTTTGATAAAGAGGCTAAAATGAAAATAGGACTTATTCTGCTTACTGCGCTGCTGCTGGTTGGCTTAATGTCGTGTTCTGGTGATGAACCAATTGATCAGGACACCACACCTCCTTCAGCACCACAACTTATCCCCCATTTAGGTGACACAGGTGATGACCCTGTTAATATAAATGGCGTAACTGTGTATTGGAATGACGACAATAATGGGATCGATACAGTGCCGGATGGGGATTGCATCAAAGTGCCCTGGAAACCCTTCATAGACTCGGATCTCAGCCATGTTAAAATCTATCGGTTTTCTGAATCGGAACTTACCCCTGTACTACTTAATACTGTGCCGGCAATTGAGGAATACTATCTGGATCAAAGCTCACTGATTGAGAGGGAATGGTATTCATATTACACGGAGTTGTATGATGCCAGTGGCAATTTCAGCGTGTCCGATACAGTGTCGTATGCACTATTGGCAAAAAGCAATCTTTACTTGCCCCAGAATGGTGCCACTGTTCCAACGCAGAATCTTTCTCTTTTTTGGAATAGGGGAGATAGCTATGCGAGTAAGTTCAGGGTGCTAGTCTGGAATGAGGCTAATGAATTGATTTATTCGTACAATTACAATCTGGCTACCGAATTAGATCCTTTGTTCGTGTCATTTCCTGTAATGTCTCCACCTCTAACATCTGGTCAAGTGTTACGTTGGCGAGTGGATTCATTCGATTTTGATAATGAACATAATGCTTATCTTGGCTCTGAATCTGAAGAGCGGACGTTTACTATTCAATGAAAAGAACGCTACGCAGACCAACTTTGAGCCATTCGTTAACTATAGAAAATAGTAAGGCTTTACAGATTTCGCTTGACTATATCGGTTAACTACAGATTATTACATAAAATGAAGAAGAGGATAATGTGAAGAAGATACTGCTTGTAATCCTGATTATAGGATTTGCCTTGTCTTTATTCAGCCAGGGTGCGGGTGTGTTTACCCCCTCATCAAACATTTCCGCCTATACTTACGATGGTATTCGCAGTGGTGTGGAAAAGCTGAAAATGAATACTTATATATTGGGTCAGGTGTATAAGCCAGGGCTCTATGTTGTGCCTGATGATACGGATTTTCTTGGCCTCCTTGCCTTAGCCGGAGGTCCCCGAGAAGATGCCAAGCTGTCCAAGATCAGGATAGTGCGTCCTTCTGCGGAAGGTGACAAGGTAATCTGGGTAAATTTCAAGAAGTATCTTGAAACTGGTGATGCAACCTTGATCCCGCTTATGAAGCCAGGTGACACGATAATAGTATCCGGGACAATATTCTACGCCTTTTCCCGAGCGGCAGATTTCCTGTCCAAAGCAGCAATTGCTCTAAGTGTTTACAATCTGATAACTAACATTAAATAACAGGGTCGTAAGTAAATGGAAAATCAAAATACTCCTGTCCCAATACAAGATGAAATTAAACTATCGGATTACCTAAGAATAGTCCTGCAATACCGGTATCTCGTTATTCTTGTGTTTACTCTGGTTATTGTAGCCACGGTTTTTTACACAGCACGTCAACCTAAGATATATTCTGCTTCAGGCAGAATCCTGCTCGAAGACCAGAAAGGCAGCCCGGATCTGATGTTTTTGGCAACCCCGGGAGTGGGGAAAAATAGCCTGAACAACCAGATAGAATTGATCCGCAGTAAGCCGATTATGAGCTTGGCTTGGGAAATAATGAAGAAGTACCCGGATTGGGATACGTTCCCTGCCAATACCTCAGGAAACCCTGCCGGCAGTTTAGCCCGTGTGAAAGTGGAATCCAAACGCGAGACCGATATTCTTACCATTAGCTTTGAATCTACTGATCAAACGGAAGCGATGGCGGCAGTTAACTCCATTTCGGATGCTATTCAACAGCAGAATACTCAATACGCAAGATTGGAGTTTACTACAATTCGTGAGTTTTTGGAAACCCAGTTGGATGCAATCTCCCGCAGGCTGCAAAGCTCTGAAAATGATCTGCGTGAGTTCAAAAACTTGAATAAGCTTACCGAGTTATCCGCCGAAACCCAAAAGCTGATTGAAAACTCATCTGAACTGGAAGCCGAATACGAGGCTACTCTTACCGATCAGGCTGTTAAAGCCAAGACGCTGGATATGTATTCGCGTCAATTGCGCGATCAGGATTCACTGCTGGTAGATGTAAATAACATCCTAAAAGCTCCTTATATTAGCGAACTTCGTAAACAGATTGTGGAAACGCAAACGCTTATTACCAAGCTTGTAACAAAAAACGAATACCCTCTGGATCATCCTCAAATCTTGCTACTCAAGCGGGAAATGGAGAATGCCAAGGCAACTCTTGATTTGGAAGTGCGTAAGTTAGTGGCATTATCTGTTAACAACGATCCTCTTGCCACCAGAAGTGAGTTGCTGGGGAAAATCACCCAGGCAAATATCGAATTGGAAATGACCCGCGCGAAAGTGGAGGGTTTGGCACAAACCAAAGAAATGTATGATCAGCGGATTACCGCCATTCCCAATACAGAGCTTGAACTGGCACGCCTGATGAGAAACATGCTGCTGGACGAAAAGATCCATGGGATGATGATGGAGAAGTATGAGGATGCCAAGATTGCGGAACAGGCAAAAGTTGGTAATGTTCGTATTATAGACTATGCAGAACGTCCTTCTGTGCCCATAAAACCCAGGGTGTCGATGAACATTTTGGTGGGTATAATCCTGGGGTTTGGTTTGGGTATAGCAGCTGCTTTTATTGTGCATTCATTGGACACCAAATTGCGCACATTAGAAGATATGGAAACCTATGTCCGTCTGCCTATTGTGGGAACAATTCCGCTAATTCGTGAATCCGAATCCAAACTGCAGGAATTCAACGATATGATCAATGCTGCAGAGGGTGAAAACAGGGAACAGCTAACGCGCTCTATGCATTATGTAATGATGCAATTAGTTTCGCATTATGCCCCCAAATCTCCCATTGCGGAATCGTATCGTACGCTTAGAACCAATATTCTCGCACGCAAGGCTGAAGGCTCTGTAACATTGCTTATTACTTCGTCTGGACCCAAAGAAGGTAAATCTACATCCATTGCCAACCTTTCCATTACCCTGGCTCAAATGAACAGCCGTGTTATTCTTGTAGATATGGACTTACGCAGACCTACGATTCATTCTAAACTGGGAATTGAAAAAGAAAATGGTGTTAGTGACTACCTTATTGATCCTGATGTAACGCTGGATCAAGTTATCAAACCTACGGGAATCATGAATCTGGATGTGATTACGAGTGGATTCGTTCCGCCCAACCCTTCTGAGTTGATCGCCTCTCCACGAACCGATGTCTTTATTGAAGAGCTAAAAAAACGTTATGATTATATACTATTTGATACACCGCCCATAATCGCTGTTACTGATGCACTCATTCTTACTAAGAAGGTTGATATGACTTTTATAGTCGTTCGTTGCGGATTCACTGAAAAAGGAATCATTAAACGGACGAAAGAACTGATGGAGAACATCGACGGACGTATTGACGGAATCATCGTAAACAGCATCTACGTACAGAAATACTACAGTAAACAAAACTATTACTATTACTATTACTATTACTACTACTATTACGGCGATGAGGTGCCTCAAAAACAGAAGAAGAATGTTAGCCGTTTCTTACGCAAAAATAAATCTGTTTCTTGAAGTAACCGGAAAACTACCCAATAACTATCACCGGGTCAATACTGTATTATGCAGTATTGACCTGTGTGATTTTATTCATTATCTTCCTAACTCTTCCGGTACCATTGATTTCACTTGCAGCATCCAGGAGCTAAATGGGCATAGCAATCTTGTCTATCGGGTTGCAGCGTACCTGAAAAATCGGTTTCATGTTGCTGAAGGCATCAGCATTCACTTGGATAAACGGATACCTATTGCCGCCGGTTTGGGTGGTGGCAGCAGCAATGCCGCAAACTGCATGCTTGCACTTAATGAAATCTGGAGACTGGGGTTAACCAAAATCGAGCAACATGCTATAGCCTCACAGTTTGGCAGCGACATCAATTTCTTCCTGGAAGGTGGAACGGCACTGGGTGAAAACCGGGGTGAGCAAATCACCCTAATGGAAACTATAATCCTCAAGAACATTCTATTAGTTAATCCCCATATTGCTATCCCCAGTTCCGCAGCCTATAAACTAATAAACCTTCCAAGCCTAAAACCTCCCAACCTTCAAACCTTTAACCCATCCAACCTCCAAGGTGCTTGCTTCAATCGCCTGGAAGCAGGTATTCGTAAGGCTTATCCGGAAGTTGATGCGCTCATAAAGGGTATTCACGATTTCGGTGCCGAAGTTGCCATGCTAAGCGGTAGTGGCTCTACCTGCTTTGGGCTGTTCAAAGACCAAGACACCCTGCAGGCATGCAAACAAGCATTTACCGATAAAGATTATTGGACATTTGAAACTGCAACTATTCCTGCTGCCAAGCCCATACTAAAGTGAATGCAAGCAGGGGCGTTAAATAAGCTTTGACAAAAAGCACCCTTTAAAAATCCTTGTAAAACTTGCCTTGTCTTGCGAGTAAGCAGCAGCGTATCTGCATTAATGTGTTGATATTGCATACTTAAGGCTACGTTACTGGTAGTTACGGGAAAGATGATGGCAGCAAAGATAATACGGTAGCGCCCGTTTTTTTAGCGGGAAACAAACCATAAACAGGAAAAAAAAGAAGAGAAGAAAGTGTTTTCGAAACTTAAGCTGATCACTGGTAATGCCAATCGTCCCCTGGCAGAGGAAGTTGCCCGTCATGCTGGCATCCCTCTCGGGGATATTGATTTGTTTAAATTCTCTAACGATGAATCCTTCGTGAAAATCAACGATAATGTGCGCGGTGCGGATGTGTTTATCATCCAGCCTACGAGCTATCCTGTGAACGACAGTTTAATGGATTTACTGATCATTATTGATGCGCTGAAACGTGCTTCGGCGCAGCGAATAAATTGTGTTATTCCCTACTATTCCTATGCCCGTTCCGATAAAAAAGATCAGCCACGGGTGCCCATTACGGCAAAGCTGGTGGCAGATTTGATTACTGTGGCAGGGGCCGATCGGGTAATTACCGTTGACCTGCATGCAGAACAGATTCAAGGTTTTTTTAACATCCCAGTGGATCATCTGTTTGCAATACCAAGTTTTGCCCGCTACTTCAAGAGTATCATGCAAATGGAAGATATTGTTGTAGTATCGCCTGATTCGGGTGGAGCAAACCGTGCTCGCGCTTTAGCCAAACGTTTAAGTTGTTCACTGGCGATAGGGGATAAACGACGCAGCGGGAATGACGATAACAGTGAGCTACTAAATATCATAGGTGATGTGAATGGTAAAACAGCAATACTGTTTGACGATATTATTGATACAGGCGGTAGCCTCATAAAAGTTGCCCATGCTTTGGAAAAACAGGGAGTGAAGAAAATCTATGCAGCTTGTACCCATGGCGTGTTGAGCGGCAAAGCAGTAGCCAATCTGGAAGCTTCACCTATCGAAAAGCTGTATATTACGAATACGATAGCGCTCTCGGATGCCAATAAAAATTGCCAAAAAATTGTTCAGTTATCTATAGCGGAAATGCTTGCCATAGCGATCAAGAAAATACATATAGAGGAATCGATAAGTATCTTATTCAGGTAAGTAGAGGAGTTTTACGTTGTAACTGGCTCATCCTAAGCCATTTACCACCTAACACTTATCCCAATGAATGAAAGAAAAAGAGATGGAGGAATAAATGATATTTACTCTTAATGCCCAAACAAGACACACCGTAAAGAAATCAGACCTGACAAATCTGAGAGCCAGCGGAATGATCCCCGCCGTGGTTTATGGTAATGAAATGGAAAGCCTGTCGATCAGCATTAACAAAGCTGAGTTTGCCCAACTGCATAAGAAAAGCTTCACTGAAGTGAACTTCTGGGAAATTAATTGCGATGGCAAGAAGTATAACACAATTCTTCAAGCTAGGCAAATTCACCCCGTGCAGCGTAACTTCCTGCATTTGGATTTTATGGTTGTATCGGCAGATTCGCTGATCGAGCTTGAAATCCCGATTCATTATCTCGGCGAACCCATCGGCTTGCAAGAAGGTGGAATGCTTGATATCTTGCAGCGCACGTTAAAAGTTGTGTGCAAATCCACAGATATTCCGGAAGAACTAAGCTTGGATGTAAGCCAACTGAAAGTTGGCGATTCTGTAAACGTACGCGATCTTCCTCAGGGCAAATGGCAGGTTAAAGACCACGCTGATGTGGCTTTAGCTGTTGTTCACGCCAAGAAAGCCGAAGCTGTAAAAGAAGAAGAAGAACCTACCCCCGAAGCTTAAGTTTATTACACATGAAGCTGATTATTGGCTTGGGTAATCCCACACTGGAGTATCAAAATACCCGGCACAATCTTGGTTTCATTTGCCTGGAGCGATGGGCAAGTAAACATGGTAAACACTGGTCGCATGAGCAGGAGTTTGATTACCTTTGTGAGAAAGGCTGCTTGTTGCTGAAACCCAGCACTTGGATGAACCGCTCCGGTGAAGCCCTAAAACTGGCTATGGAGCGTTGGCAGATTACCGATACGATGGTGATTTACGACGATTTGGAACTGGAAACGGCTATTCTCAGAATCCGCAAAGGCGGAGGAGATGGTGGCCATAATGGCATGAAATCTTTGTTTACAGTGCTACCGCCAAAAGAGCTGAAACGTATCAGAATCGGCATTGGCAGAGGCGATGAAACAGAAGTTTACGACCATGTTCTAAGCGAAATACCGGTTTCAGACTGGGAACTATACAACCCCGTTCTGGAATTGGCAGGCAAATTTATTGATACCTATATCAGATACGATTTCGACCAAGTGTTGAATGAATTTAGTATCTGGAAAAAATCCTATTCCGCGGCAAAGAGCAGCGGAATCATTAGTCCAAAGGAGGAAATATAATGACAAAGGATTATGAACTGATGGTGATTCTCTCACCAAAGCTGAATGCTGATGAAGCTAACGCTCTGAATGACACAATTCTGGGCATGGTTACAGCACAAGGCGGCGAGATCATCAAAACCGATCCCTGGGGAAAGCGCATGCTTGCTTACCCAATACAAAAGGTTCAGGAAGCTTACTACTATGTAAACTATTTCAAGCTGGATAGCCTTGCGGTTAAAGCTCTGAAACGCCTGTTTAACATTAACGAAAACATCTTCCGCCACATGTTTATCGCCCGTGGCGAATAGGAGGAACAATGGCAGATCTCAAACTTCCGCGCCTCAATAAGTTTATCGTCAGTGGCAGAATTGGCAACGATATCGAGCTGAAGTACACTCCCAAGGGAACTCCCGTAGTGCGTTTCGTTGTTGCCAGTGACCGTAGATATAAGGATGAAACTGATCAATGGCAATCTGTTACCAGTTGGATTGATTGCATAGCCTGGAGTAAATGGGCAGAATTTATGGGCAATAATACTCACAAAGGCAGTGCCGTAATAGTCGAAGGACGCATCGATACCAGCAGCTGGACAGATCAAGACAATGTTAAACATAAACGCACAGAAGTGGTAGTGGATATGGTTCAAACTTTGGAGTGGAAACCCCGTGATGAAGGAGCAAATCCGCATAGTGATGAAGTTCCGCTACCTCCAGAAGAATCCGCACCACATAGCGCAACCAGTGACGATGTCCCATTTTAAGGAGTAAGAAAAATGAACATGACCGATAGAAAAAAGAAATTCACCCGTAAGAAATACTGTAAGTTCTGTGCGAATAAGGAAATCCAGATAGATTACAAGAACCTGGATATTATGCGCCAGTTCACATCTGATGTGGGCAAAATAGACGCAGCCCGTTTAACCGGTACCTGTGCTAAGCACCAACGCAAATTGACTGCAGAAATTAAACGTGCCCGTCAGATGGCCTTAATTGCCTACGTTATAGAGTAGATGTTTCTTTATCCTCTTGTTCTTGGAATCCTGTCTGTGCTAAGCCCATTTATGGGTTTGGTGCTAATGCTGATGTTCTGTGCAAGAACTATCAGCACGAGCTTGGTATCTCCCTGGAAGGCACTGATTTTGGTGTTTATTGCTCCGCTGGGTTTACTGCTCTGGGATAAAAGCTCTGCTTCGCAACTTATGGCTTTGGATGCCATCTTTGCAGTGGGGATAGTTGCCTTGACTTACCTCTATATGCTGAAACGTAACCATGTGCTAAGTGAAGCATTCATGGTGGCAAATCTGGTGTTAATTGCCTATGGTTTGCTGCGCTTTCAGCTCTTCGAGGGATATCATTTGGCCGCTTTTGAACAAGGGCTTACAGCACTGAAGGAACAAATGCCCGCCTTGGTGGATAATGCGATACTGTCAGAAAGCCTGCCGCTTTGGAAAATGCTGCTACCCGCAGTTTGGATCATCACCCAAAGCCTGGCTTTATTTATTGGCTTTCTGCTGTTTCAGAAACTGCTGAAGATACCCGTAACTATCACAAACATGAAGTTTCCGGGTCTTTACAACCTGCTGATTATCGCTATTCTGCCGCTATTTCTGTTTGAACAAACAAAGATGTTATCTGTGAACATACTGATATCCCTGTGCGTGATTCCCTTTTTACAAGGTGTATCGCTTATGTGGCAGAGGCTTGGCTTAATATTTGCCAACCGCTTCATACTTAGCATCTTTATGATTATAATTGTACTATACGCCAGTATCCTTTTAGTCTTATTTGGCTTTGCGGATATGTGGCTCAATAAACAAAACTCAATTCCTGGAGGAACCCCGGCATGAAAGTTATTATGCTGCAAAACATAGAAAAAGTTGGCAATCAGGGCGACGTGGTAAACGTCAAACGTGGATTTGCCCGCAATTACTTAACTCCCAGGGGCTTGGCGATTTATGCCACTCCTGCCAACATGAAGAAACTCGGCATGATTCAAGGAAAAATGCAAGAGCAAGAACAAAAATTGCTTGCAGAACTAAAAAACCTTGCCGAAAAAATAGCCGCCATTAAATTGGTGTTCGCACGTAAAGTTGACGAAAACGGTAGCATGTTTGGCTCAGTTTCCGAGAACGATATTGTGCATGCCCTGCATGAAAAGGGCATTACCTTGCACAAGAGTACTTTGGTGATGGACAAGCATTTCAAAGAGCTTGGCGAAATTGCCATTCTTGTGCGTTTGCACAAGGAAGTTTCCTGCTCGCTTAACATCGTGATCGAGCAAGAACAAGAATAATCCATGGAGGTATCCATGTCCGATACTCTGTTTAAAATCAGGCAGATTGTAAGTCTGATCGTGTTTATCGGGGCTTTGTCCCTGATGGGAATGGTAACAAAGCAGCCTTTGATGATACTGGCTTATGCTGCTTTCTTTATGGCTGTAATGGCCATCATGTATTTCTCGATGCGTAAGCATCAGCGTCACAATGAGATAACCCAAACAAACAACTCTCTCATGCGCAAGATTGTGGGATTTGTTTTGTTTGCTTTGGCAGTTGTTGCACCCTTACTTATTGCCTTACGTACTAATGTGATTAACCTTCCAGTTGATCTTAGCCTTGGTGCTGCTATAGGTATTGTAGGCGGTGTAACAGTGCTGTTTATTGCGCTTATTTTGGTGGCGGTTTACATGATCAACGTTAAAGGAAATGAGTTGTCCCAACGCATCATCGGTTATGTGGCAATTATTGTTGCTGCAGCAATTCCAGGCCTGCTGATGAGCCGTGTGGATGGCACTACTACCGGTATTGGCTCAGTATATTATGTAGCCATGGCAGTATTGATCCTGGCATTTAATGGCTACGGATTCTTAACTGTTCAGGACTAAATGGAAAAGTGGTAATGTGGTGAGTGGTGAGTGGGGACATCCCCCGTTTACTGCTTACTACAACTGCCACGCTTGTTAATGGCTTTTAATCCCATTTCCAACCAGGTAAATGGCCTGATCTACCGCTTGGGCGGGGATAAATACCGTGATTTTATCCATGTGTTCATGTGCTGGAAAAAAGTTGTGGGTGATCTCTTGTCAAGCCGATCACACCCTATTCGTTTCGAGCGGAGTGTGCTGTATGTAGCGGTGGAAAACAACACCTGGATGCAGGAACTACTACTATTAAAAACCGATATTATTGGCAAATACAAAACTATCTTTCAGGAGGAGATTGCTGAGATCGTGTTCCTGATCAGCAGCCCCAAACGTAAATGTACAAAACGCAAATAGCCCCTTCTCTGTTGTCATCCGATTTTGGCCATTTGGCCAAAGAAATTGCTGCGCTTGAAAATGCTGGAGCAGATATGCTGCATCTGGACGTTATGGATGGACACTATGTGCCCAATCTTAGTTTTGGCTTGCCTATTATTAAGGCTATCCGCAAACTCACCAAACTGCCTCTGGATGTGCATTTAATGGTAACCAATCCAGAATTTCATGTGGCTGAGCTTATCAACTTAGGCGTACAGTGGATCAGCTTTCATCAGGAAACGGTGTATCATAGCCACCGCTTGATTCAACAGATTCAAGCGCCAGGCATTAAAGCAGGCTTGGCTCTGAACCCTGCAATTCCTATCAACACGCTGGACAGCATCCTTCCCGAATTGGATTATGTGCTGTTAATGAGCGTTAATCCTGGTTATTCGGCACAAGCTTTTATCCCTTTTGTCCTGGAAAAGGTTCAACATCTGGCAGAAATCCGCAGAGCTAAAAATTTATCGTTTCACATCGAAGTGGATGGCGGTATAACCGACAAAAACGCTTATGCATTGCAGGTCGCCGGAGCAGATATTCTGGTTTCTGCATCTTACATTTTCTCTTCGCAAGATTATCAAACGGCAATTTCGACACTGAAGAGAGCTTAACTTTCTAACCCATTAACCTGTTAACAATATAAGGAATTACTATGTTCAACAGCCTATCTGAACGGCTCGATAAAATCTTCCGCAATCTAAAAGGCAAAGGATACCTAACTGAAGACAATATTAAAGCCAGCATGCGCGAAATCCGCATGGCTCTACTTGAAGCCGATGTAAACTTTAAAATAGTTAAAAACTTTGTAACCGAAGTAGAGAAACGTGCCTTGGGTGCGGAAGTGCTGAAATCGCTATCTCCAGGTCAGCAGGTGGTAAAAATTGTCCATGATCAGCTTATCAGCCTGATGGACACCGAAGATTTTGAATTCAAAGTGTATAACAACAAGCTTACTAAAGTGATGATGGTGGGTTTGCAAGGTTCAGGTAAAACCACTGCTTGTGCCAAACTGGCTGCTTTCTACCGCAAAAAGGGCATCAAACCAATGATGGTAGCCTGTGATGTGTATCGTCCTGCCGCTATTGAGCAGCTTAAAATACTGGGTAAGCAGATAGATATTCCGGTGGTGTTTGAAGACAGCAAAGACGTGATCCATATTGCCGATTCTGCTTTGGATGCCGCTCATAAAGATGCCAGTAACCTGCTGATATTTGATACAGCAGGGCGTTTGCATATCGACGAGAAAATGATGGATGAAGTGGCACGCCTGAAAGCACACATAAAGCCCGATTATATCTTCTTTGTAGCAGATGCAATGACCGGACAAGATGCTGTGACGGTAGCTGCGGAATTCTACAGATCGGAAG
>JAVEUB010000327.1:0-2944 GCA_034005785.1 Cloacimonas sp. (SeqCode)
CATTCATCAAAGTAGGCGAATTGGGTAAAAAATATCCCGAATCCAGAAGCTGATAGAACCTCTGTGCTGTTTCAGCATCGTCACCGGCGATATTATTTGCCACTCTGCTAATCATTTTGTGCCAATCTTCTATCAGTTTACCCTGGTCGTCTTTACGAAAGTAGCGCTTTTCCAGTACTTTAAGGGCGTTATCAGTTAACTTCATCAGTACCCCTAACGGCTTGGTAAAGCTAAAATAGCACGTGCCTGAGCTGGCGTGGCTATGGGTCGCCCAATCTCTTCTGCGATTCTGGCTATGCGAGCAACTAACTGTGCATTAGAATCGGCTACGAAGCCTTTGTGATAGAATATATTGTCCTCAAAACCGCAGCGAATATGCCCTCCAGCTATCAAAGCTACCATAGCAGTGGGTAAATGCCATCTGCCAACCCCCGCCACAGCCCAGGTTGCTGTGGGTATTTCTTCTGCCAAATGCTCAATCATATACAGCAAGTTTTTGGGTTTTCCGCTCATTCCACCCGGAACACCCAACACAAATTGAATATGCAAAGGCGTATGCACGATGATGCCTTGCTTTACCAGTTTGGCAACGATGTCGATCATGCCCGATTCGTATACTTCCACTTCCGGCACCACACCATACTCTTTGAATGCTTCTGCCAGGCGGATAATATCTTGCGGATGATTGATAAAGATGTCGTTACCAAAATTAAGCGTACCAGCATTCAAGGTGCCCATATCAGGCTTAAGTGCTAAGGGCGCTAAACGCTTTTCAAAAGGCTCTCCTACAGCTCCACCTGTGCTGATCTGAATAATCATTTCCGGCACGGCATCACGAATGGCAGAGATGGAATCCTTAAAACGCTCCATCCTTTGGGTGGGGCTGCCATCATCTTCGCGCACATGCAGATGCACAACTCTTGCTCCTGTGGCAAAACAAGCTTTGGCTTCTTTGGCTTGTTCAGCAGGTGTAATGGGCAGGTTGGGCTGATCCTTACGGGTAGTTTCAGCTCCGGTAATAGCGGCAGTTAGAATAATGGGGTTCATGATAATACCTCTCTATGTCTTTCATTTATATCAATTTAGTGTTGGCTAATGAAAAGTAGCTTTAATCTTGGAACCAACTTTCGAATAAACGTACTCTGGCCAGATTGCCAAAACTTTGATGCAGGATGTGTTGTGCGATATGGGAAAATTTGTTCTCGTTATCGCTAACGAAGAAAGTGTCCTTGCCAC
The DNA here is from genome assembly GCA_034005785.1 of Cloacimonas sp. (SeqCode). GTDB lineage: Bacteria > Cloacimonadota > Cloacimonadia > Cloacimonadales > Cloacimonadaceae > Cloacimonas. The sequence continues at coordinate 1,237 of JAVEUB010000327.1, forward strand.
TGATGCCATCACTATCGGGTGGTAGTAATCTCCCTAAGTATTGCGTGATAGCTTCTGAGCTATCCACAAGATTTACCTTTTCCCCCATCACTTGCTGAATCATCTGGCGCAGCAAGGGATAATGCGTACAGCCAAGAACAAGGGTATCAATGTTGCTGTTTTTCATATCTTTAAGGTAATCTTCGGCAACAAGCAGGGCAATCTCGTGATCCTGCCAGCCTTCTTCCACCAGGGGCACAAAAAGAGGGCAGGCTGTGGAAAATACTACAGCGTCGGGCATTAGGCATTGTATGGCTTTGGTATAAGCCTCGCTGCGAATGGTGCCTTCAGTGCCGATAATCCCAATGCGTTTATTCTTCGTGGTTCTGGCAGCTTGTTCTGCACCCGGATCTATAACCCCGATAATAGGAATATCTGTGAGTTTTTGTAATGCAGGAATAGCTACAGCTGAAGAAGTGTTGCAGGCTACAACTAAGATTTTTATGCCCTGTTGCAGCAGAAAACGAGAATTCTGGATAGAATACTCTATAATCGTATTTGGCGATTTGGGTCCATAAGGAACCCTGGCGGTATCGCCAAAATAGATTAAGTCTTCTTCTGGAAAGGCATTGCGTATGGCTTTGTAAACTGTTAAGCCACCAACTCCGGAGTCAAATATCCCTATCGCTTTCTTCATTATTTCCTCTTATTTGTTTTCCCCGGGGTGCGAGGTTTGCGATCATGCTTTTTGGACCTGCTTTTAGAGTCAACTGCTTTGTTACGGTTTGAAATTACCGCTTTACCACGTTGGGTAATTGCCGAGGGCTTATACTTATCACGGTCAAACACATGAAGATGCGCATCAGGTACGTCTTCAGGCTGAAGATAAATATCATCTTCTATGGAGGCGATTTTGAACTTAAGGATGTCCATAAGCTGGTAATAATAGCCATTTGAGCGGTTTACATAGCGCATTTCCTTATCATAATAATCCCAGGTTCCGCTGCCAAATTCGCTATGTTTCATCAGCGCTGTTACCGGAATTTCGTTCAAGCGCACAATAATCCCGGATGAAGAAGTGCCCACTACGATGCCGGTGAAGCTAAGGCCGATTTTATCCTGCATAAAGGTGCGGCTGTAAACACGCTCTATATCCCGCTCTGCCTGATCTGCCTGAATTTCTTGATCCGAAGCAATCTGAGCGTAGAGCTTTACCTGCGGGATTGTAAGCTTCTGAGTGCTGCTCTTAAGCAGGTATATTTTGCAGAGATGATGAATAACCAGATCGCAGAGTCTGCGGATAGGGCTGGTGAAATGTGTATAGTTTTGCAAAGCCAACCCGAAATGACTAATATGCTCGATGCTGTAGCGGGCTTTCTTCATGCTGCGCAGTACGATACGATCGAACACTTGATGATACTCTGGGCTTGGGAATGATGCCAGAAGATGTTGCAAAGAATGGTTTAAGCTTTCCTGCATCTCCCAACTAATGCCATAATGGGTTAGGGTTTCTATCAGCCGTTCGAGTTTGTTAAAATCAGGATCCTCATGGATACGATACATGGATACTGGGGCAGCGATAGAAAGCCTTTCTGCGGTGTACTCATTGGCAATCAGCATAAAGTTTTCGATGAGTTTGTGGCTCTCAGTTTCTTCAGCCAGGTTTAGCCGATGCACAAAGCCATCGTTGTCATATTCATATTCAATTTCTGGTAGATCAAAGAAGATG
>JAVEUB010000328.1:0-1595 GCA_034005785.1 Cloacimonas sp. (SeqCode)
CCGCGGACTGTCACTTCCTCAGCTATGGCAAAGTGATTATTTATGGGATTCTGCCAGTCGATCAGCCAGACCGTCTGAGTGTTTTCCCCGATTTCGGCTTTCACTTTCACCCCGTAGCGGAGCAAGGCATAAACATCCTTATTGATGTCGTAGAGGCTCTTATTATCGGCATAAGCGGCTTTATCAAGCTCAAATAGGGCTTTATCTATCAGTTCTTCAGAGTATCCTGCACCCTTCAGATAATCTCTGAGAATCTCTACCTCTATGGGCTGATTATCTTCCCTGTCCTGCCAGTTGCCCATATAGTCGTAACCAAGCTGATCACGGAACAATGCTGCAATCCGCTGTTGGGCTTTTCTTTCGATTTCTCCAAGTTTAGACATAATGAATCCCTAATTTGCTCAGGTTTTAAAACAAAAGGAGAAAACAGAAAACATCAATTTTGCTCCAGATTCAAATACAAGTCAGAATACCAATGTGCCCAGTGTCTCAAGGCTTCGTTTCCGGTGCTAATTGCTGCGTCAACGAACTCCTTTGAAGTTAGCACTGAGAATTTCTTACAGCTATCGACCAGTTCAATGTAATTGTTAATAGTAGCATCGAGAGCATCGTTTTGGGGGTGCTTAACAACAGACAAAAATACATGTTTGAATGGAAGTGTTGGATCTGCCTCAATTGCCAATCCTAGTAGCTGGTTTCGCCAAAGCTGATTTAGCCCGTTCCTAAAAGGACAAGTCTTGGACACATCATTATTCTTGAATAGTTCATAGTTCTCACGGGTTATTCGCCAGTAACTGGTTTTACGAACTGTATCATAATAACATGAAGAATGATCTGAGATATAATCAGAAAACGAATGGTCACAAAAGTGTTCGGATTCATTTTTCTTTCTGGCTTTATAGCCACCACAGCTGGTAAATTCAGCCTCCCCAAGTTTATGCTCAATCAACCATAGGCAAAGATCATTTTCATGATTGTAATATGCGATGGCTACGTCTGAATCGGTCCCTGAACGCTTGTTATGGTCTCCGAGTAGGGAGGAATTGGCAGATAAGTTGCCATCCCAGAACTCCAGGCAATAGCCATGAAAGAGATGTTTCAATGCAAGTAACTTGATATCTGGTTTTAGGAGTCTCAACAATTCGTTGGTCTTGGGGTTCGCAAGTATGGGAATGAAAAGATTGGCTGTTGCGGCCTGAGAGCTTGCCATATGGTTGAAGTATGAATGTTTTTTAACATAGTATAGCTTGTTGTGCTCTAATATCGCCTTCCACACATCACCATACAACATAGGAGGATTACTGTGGTATACATCTGGAAGGATTGCGTCGTACTCAATATCTTTGCCCTTGAAGCTTCTGATACCGGGTTCTTTTGTGATATGCTTCCACTTCCAGTTGATTAGATGAATGTAGAGTTTTAACTGAAAACCTGATAAGGTATTAGGGAGTTTATAAGTTTCCATATTGAGCTTTATCTCCTTCATAACTATTCACCTTTTAGAATCCTCGTCTCGAGCTTGAGTCGAGTGAATTGTCTCCGCACTGCGTAGATAATTATAATTCCCTGCTATACTAGGTTTTAGGATCATATCA
>JAVEUB010000328.1:1605-2924 GCA_034005785.1 Cloacimonas sp. (SeqCode)
ATCAGCCTGATCCTTCCAGTGAGCAGTTCCTGCATCGTGGCTTGTTTGAGCAAGCGATACTTTGAAAGCTGAATCTCATAACTACTAATCTCGTTGGCTATGCTTCCGATAACATTCACAATTGCTTTCTGCTCTTCTTTTGGTGGTACTGGAATCACCACCTTTTTCAAATTGCTCTTACTTACGCCAAACACTTTCATCCCAGTTGCCAGAAAGTCGAATTGCTTTTTAATAGATTCAATTGCATAGATATAAGATCTGTAGCCATTTACAAATAACTGCTCTGTATCTCTCAGTAAGAATGTGTGTAGCCCTGCGATGGCCTTAACATCACAATCGTTAATAACCTCTACACTCTTACCTATACCGGAATAGTCTTCAGAAGCATCAGCCATAATCACATCACCGCTTTTAACCAGAGCATAGCTCTTGACCTGTTCCTGTCGAATGCATGGGATATCCGAATTTGCGAGGTCAAGGTAGCCATCAAACTTGGTATGGATATCACCGTAGTGAATGTATCTGAAATCTCCGTTGTCAATTAGAGCATCCCTCGAGTAATTCGCTGTGTTAAGAAATTGAAATGCATCTCCGTAGGTCTTTGTCTCCCACTTTCCGGTAAATCCAGGCAGGCGTTTCTTGCCAGTCAGGAGTTCCTGCATAACTCCCTGTTTGATCAGCTTCTTCTTCTCGATCAGCTTCTCAAGGGAGGTGATGAGGGTGTCGATGTCTGATAGGGTATCAGCAATTGCATTCTGCTCTTCTTTGGGAGGTAAAGCCATTTTAAAAGATGATATTATACTAAGTGATGTATGTCTTACCGTTGATCCTGTGGCTCTATCCTTGAGGTACTTAAGGTAACGATCAGATAAGAAAGTATAGAACAAAAAGCCATTTATGGCTACTCTTCCATTATTGCTAACTTTTGCAATACGCTGATTATGTAATAGAGGCTCTTCTATGTTAACTATAGCTGGTTTGCCAAGCAGCTTACAGTCGGGTGTTAAATCTGTCATTACGAGCAACAAGTCACCTTTTGACAACAAGCTGTTATGGGGATATACTCCACAGAATCGCTTAGTGTTTGTTGAATCAAATATTAGTCTTCCAGTTCGGGAAAAATTACCTGGAGTCAATAGAAGATGACCCCTATCAGAAAAGAACGCACTTTCAAAAGCGTATCCATTTTTCAGATCGATGCAATCCCTAAGCCGTATCGCTTCCCAATCCTCCGGAATCACTCCAATCTCAGTCTGCTTATAGCCCGGCTTCACTTCCATGTGAACCCCATCTTCTTGAGATGCTCCTCTACTTTTTGG
>JAVEUB010000055.1:0-11859 GCA_034005785.1 Cloacimonas sp. (SeqCode)
TATCCAGTGGGGCGAAACGTGGGTCGTTAAAGGCTGCTGCCACTGCCATTTCAGCCACGCTGGCACTGATGGATTTATAGCCCTTGATGTATCCGATGCAACCCCGCAACTCACCGCCCGCATGTAAACTTACGAAAACACCTCGTTTGTGAGAAAAATCCTCGTCCATTGGCAAGGATAGCTTTTTCTGCTGCAAACGCGAAATAATGGCGTCCCGAGCAAGAGCTAAAAGTGTTTGTTTCTGTGGGATGCTGAACATCATGCTTCCTTAGTTCCAGATTTTTGCCGCTAAATAGCCAACTACCTGTTGGTTATTACCAGAAACCATACCTGAATGCGTATATTGGACAATTCTGGCACTGGGATTGGAGTATTTATTAGCCAGATATAGCAAGCTCATAATTCCGCCGATCCCACAGGCTTCGCATTCAGCATTCATAATTGCCTGCCACAGCTTATCCGGCTGCAAGGCAATGATTTGCTCCAGCAGCACACGATCCAGTTTTTCAGCTTTATCAGCACTGTGATAATGGGATAAATCTGTGGAACAGAGGATCACAATCCGGCGTGAACTTTTATAGACAGCTTCATACAGCATTTCCGCCAACCGCATTGCCACAGCAGGAATTTGGTTACCAATCATGATGGGCAGAATGGTAGCTTGCGGATAGAAATAGCTGATTAAAGGTAGCTGGATTTCCATGGAATGCTCGTTCTGATGAAAGCTTAGCGAGATATTTTGATCTGCATGGGGAGAAAGCTCATTATAGAGGCTGTTATCAAGCATCAGGCTGCCAAGCGGATTGCTGTACTGCGCATAGGGAGAAATGCTGAAATCGAAGTGCTGGCCACTGTGTGAGGGATGCAGGATGATGAAACAATCGATGTTTTCTTTACTGATGCTGTGCATACCAAGTGCCGCGCACTGACCCGAATACATGTATCCGGCATGAGGCAGGATCAAGCCAAGAGCACGTTCTTTTTCTTCATTTTGGGGAGCAGCCGCCAGCCACTGCTCTATCTGGCGCTTAATCTGATCCCCAAAGCGGGGGTAAAATGTTCCTGCATGTGCGGGATTACGGATCATTGTGCGTCTCCTTCAGATGGTTCTGGCAACAGAATAAGATGGGTTCCGCTGCTCAGTGTTTCATTATCTGGTTTTAGCTGCTTCCATTTTGAATCGTATAAGGGGCTAATCACAGCTATCTTTAGCTTTGGCAGTGCGGCTTGAACCCGGGACACTGTGCCCAAAAAACTGCGGCTGTGAAAATCTCCATTAAAGTGCACAATTCGGCTATTAGGATGGGCTACACTGGCTTGTACAATGCTTTCGGCCATGGTGTCATCTTTCATGCACTGAGCCTGATACATAGCAAAAATGCCTTGTGTGTTTGCCATCATGCCATGCGCAACTTGGTCTCCCATATTCATCGTGGCATAGAAAGCCTTTTTGTAGTTATCATCTGGGGCGGTAAGATTGCCTGCGATCCAGGCAAGTTCTTCGGGATCAAGCTCATCCAGAAAGCTTAGACCTTGCCGGGACATTTTTCCTGCTAAACGGCGGGGCACATTGGCAGCGATTGCTTTAAGCTTGTGTTCCCTGGCAAATTCAATTAAAGGGCGGTAATCTGTGGAGTAATTTGGCCAGGGACGGGTATTCTCCAGAAACTCTGTTTCATCCAAAGTACCGGCTAAATAACTATCCAGGACGTCTTGCACATCGCGCTCGAACATTTCGAAAGACAGAATCAGCTCTCGTTTAGGAGCGAGAAGGGGCAGTATCTCCTTTTGTAGAGTGTGAATTGTGGCGTTGTCGTGAAACTCACCAAAAAAGATGATATCGTAATTTGCCAAGTCTTTGGCAAGGGTTTTGATATCGATATCTTTGCCATTTTTAGCCATAATCAGGCGATAATCTGCTGCCTGTATATAGCTGAGAGTAAATAACATGGCGATTATTAGGGCTGCTAATTTCATAATTATTCCTTTTTTTAGTGAGAGTGCTTCGCACAGTGAGAGCTAACGCAGTGAGAGTGCTTCGCACTGTGAGAGCTTCGCACGGGAGTATCAAGCGTTGTAAATCTCACTGCATTAGCTCTCACTGTCAAAACCTCTCACTGCGTTAGCTCTCACTGGCGAAGCCTCTCACTGCGTAGCTCTCACTCTACTTGATAATTTAACCTGTTTTGACTGGCGTAACCAGCAAGAATTTCGTTTAGCTCTTTTTGGTGAGCCACGGGGATGTGTAAAGTGAAACTTACTTCCTGCCCGTATGCGATGTCGCAAAACTCTGCTTCCAGCTCGGTAAGCTGATGTTTCAAAGTTTCAAACAGGGGATAAGCGCAAGTAACGGCGTAGCTTACGAGTTCTTTTGCTTCTATCAAATTTGTTTCTGCAATACAAGCCGATACGACCGAGCCATAGCTTTCAATCAGTCCCTTTACACCAAGCTTGATTCCTCCATAATAACGTGTAACCACAGCCAGGCAATTGCACATTTCGGCGCGTAGCATAGCGTTCAGGATAGGCTTACCTGCCGTTCCGCCTGGTTCACCCGCATCGGAATAGTAGGTGGTTTCCTGATTTAAACCCAAGATATAGGCATAGCAATTATGTGTGGCATCGCTGTACAGTTTGCCATGTTCGGTTAGCATGTTTTTCACATCTTCTGCATTCTCGATGGGGTATAGGAAAGCGATAAAACGCGAACGCAAAATCTTTATTTCGTATGATGTTATGTTTGTTATCGTATATCGCATCATTTTACTTTTACCACCAAGAACACCGAAGACACCGAAATCGGAGATGTAGCGATTGTTAGCGTAAATGGCATTGCTTTCCCCATTCGGTGTTTTCGGTGGTTAAATGATATTACACTATATGGCATTACTTCACCTTGGGGAGGTCGCTCCAACGTGTGGTAAAGCCTGGAGACAGCTTGGCGCGTTTCATTTGCCAATCTTTTTGTACGCCACTGCTGGCAAAAAACACTGTATCCTGGCCATGCGAGCGGTTTAGTTTATCTACTATATCCATCAGTTCCTTACGTTTATCATCCAAATAATTGGTTTCAATAAAATTGAGAGGCACATCCCCTTCGGCAATGATATCAGCAAACATCACACCAGCTTTTTTGTATTCAAAACCAGGCAGGTAAAGCTCTTCCAACAAAGCCAGAGCGGTCTTGATGAGCGTGGGAGTATAAGCTGTAGGCGGGAACAAAGTGGTAGAAAGGGAGTTGTTATACTGCGGGCCTTCTTTGAAGCGGTTTGTGGACAAAAACACCATCAAATGCCCTGCCACGCTTTTTTGTTTGCGTAGTTTTTCCGCGCCACGGGTGATATAATTAGACACCGCTTCCTGCAATTCCGATAGTTCCGAAACCTGTTTGCCAAAAGAGCGAGAGTTTACGATGCTTTTTTTGGCTGAGGGAGCCTCATCCATTTCTATACAGGAAAAACCGCGCAGTTCCAAAACAGTCTTGTGCCCGATGCTGGTGAGGTAATGATCTACAAATTTATCGGGTGCGTCACGCAGTTGCAGAGCTGTTTCGATATGCTGTTGCCGCAGAAACTTATCGTACTGACGGCCGATTCCCCAAATTTCTATAACAGGTGTCCTGGCCAAAGCTGCTTCAATGCGGGAATTATCCATCAGGCATAGCGAGCCTTTGAAAGCAGGTGTTTTCTTGGCATGATGGTTCGCTATTTTCGCCAGTGTCTTGGTTTTGGATATGCCGACAGAAACGGGAATCCCTGTCCATTTCTGCACGGTATGCTTAATTTTGCGGCCAAACTCTTCCAGATTGCGCAGGCGAAAACCCGTTAAGCCCAAAAAAGCTTCGTCGATGCTATAAATCTCCAGATCAGGGCTAAACATTTCCAGAACAGCCATCACTCTGGCACTCATGTCCCCATAAAGAGCGTAATTCGAGGAAAGCAGCGCTCCACCGTGTTTCTTGATCAACGCCTCATATTTGAACCCTGGAGCACCCATCGGAATTTTGAGGTTCTTTACCTCCTGCGAGCGAGAAACCAAACAGCCATCGTTATTGGAAAGCACCGCTACGGGAACACCTTCCAGAGCTGGATTAAACACACGTTCACAGGACACATAGAAATTGTTGCAATCTACCAAAGCAACGATGTTATCCTGGCTAAGCCCAGTAGTATTCATGGTACAGTAACATACGAGTGAAGTTTCAAGATAGCACTTGGATAATATGAAACTTTAGTAAAGGGACATGAATTGTTAATATCGACCAGATTTCACGATAATCAATACCAAAGTAATCATGAGCAATAATATTGCGCAATCCTCTAATTCTGTACCAGTCTATTTCCTGGTTTGCAGAAGTGAAAGGTTCAGAAAGACGGTTTACCATTTCCCCGATGTTAATCAAATGCATTAAGCAAGCATCTACTGTTTTGCTATCTTTCACCCAATCTGAATAAGAATCTTGGTCTGCCAGATAAATATCAGTCTGGAGTATCGAATCCAATATCCCCAATAAAGCCAGCTTATCTTTATCACACATAGTGTATCTCAGCCTTGATTCTTTCCAGAACATACGGTTTCAGAAATTCAGCATTAGCCACATCTACATCCTTGCCAAGAATGTTCCTTAAGTATCTCTTTAATTGGTGTTTAACCTCATAGTAATCAGGGCAATCGTCTCTGAAGTGCACCACGAAATCAATGTCACTGTTTTCAGTCTGGAGATTTTTTGCATAAGAGCCAAATATGCCGATTTGATTTATATAGAACCTGCTGCGTAATTCGGCTAATTTACTTTGTATTAAGACATCAATATCTTCAATTGCTAACATCTCAATTCTCCTTTGTGAGGTATATGGTAACCCTCAGCACACAGTTTGGCTGTATATGCTTTTGTCAAGAACTTTTCCAATAAGGGCATCCCCCCCCCATTTTTTAAGATAAGCACAATTTTGGGGAATAATGTATTGATTAGCCACACGGATTTTACGGATTAAACGGATCAACACAGCTCAAGAACAAAAAGCATAGCCATGTATAGGTGAATTAGCAAAACCACTGCTGGCTTACAGCAATTCTGCTAAAAAAATCCGCGTTACCCGGGTGATCCTAATTTTTGTCTCAATAACAGGACTATAAATCCTATACCTGTTTAGTTATTGCCTCTCTAAATGCAATAATCTCTTGTCTCAAGGCTTCTATTTTCACATGTAACTCCTCAATTTCAAGTTCGGATTTCAGGGCATCGATCTTCTCATGCAAGGAATGAATTTCCAGCTCTGCTTTCAGGTTAACCTCGTAATCGTGTTGCGCATCCAACCTATCCCTTTCAGCATGTCTGTTTTGGGACATCATGATTACCGGTGCTTGAATGGCTGCCAGCATCGAGAGAAATAGATTCAGCAGGATAAATGGATAAGGATCGAAGGGCTTGGCATGGAACAGCAGAATAAGAGAATTCATTCCTATCCAAATAATCAGAACCACTGTAAAGATACCAATAAATGGCCAAGAACCACCAAAGGAAGCTACCCTATCTGCAACACGTTGTCCAAAGGTAAGTTTTTCTGCTAACTCATCGTTTATATTTCTACTTATTGGTTCTTTCCTGCGCAAGTGCTCTAACACACGACTTTCGGTTTTGTTTAGGGTATCTGCGCTCTTAGCCAAAAGCGTCAAGAGGTATTTCTCATCTAACATTATGTTATTTCTCCCCAAATTAAGATAGATATATTGTTGTTCTGTAATTACAATAAAGAACCTGTATAAAAACGCTTGTCATTCCTGCGGAGGCAGGAATCCAGCCCATTTATAAGGTCTGTAAGAACAGAAGATAGATGCCTATACTGCAACGCTTTATTTGTGTCATCCCTAACGGGATTCATCAGGGCTGGATTCCCGCCTCCGCGGGAATGACAGAAGGTTTTGCAGTTTTCACACAGTCTCCTCCGCGGGAATGACACAAGGTTTTGCAGTTTTCGCACAAGCTCCTACGCAGGAATGACAATGATAGAACGGAAATAAAGGAAAAATGGGGGGATGCCTGAAGATGGATGCTAACATTCCCCGAATAATTAATGGTCTCACAGCTTGGACTGATTAAACGGAGCGAAACTGTTTGTTTGAGGCAAATCTGATATAGTCAAACGCTGATTTGGCAATTCACTATTTTTTTTAGCTTATACTCTTTGGATATCAGATGTCCACGCCGGATTTTTCCGGGATACATTGCCTTACCCCTATCTTTGCTAAAGCTTGGTAGGTTGGGGGCGACTGGGACGTCACACATCCATGTACCCCTGCGACCTGTAATCTGATACTTAGCTAAATTTCCTCAGCATCCTGGCCGTAGATTTCCTTAAAACGGGCATTATCAATCTGAAACGGCAAGCCTTCGAAAACTTTCTGTCCATCTTTCAGGGCTAACACGCGGTTTCCATATCTGCGCGCAAGAGTTAAAAAATGCAAGGAGCAGATTACGCTGATGCCTTCACGGTTAATTTCGCCCAGGTACTGCATAATAGAATCTGCTGTAGCAGGATCCAGACTGGCTACAGGCTCATCAGCCAAAATTACGGAAGGATTCTGCATTAAAGCCCTGGCAATTGCCACGCGCTGTTGCTGCCCGCCGGATAAATGTTTAACCTGTTTTTGGGCAAAATCCTGCAAACCCACCCGTTTCAGATTCATAAAAGCCAGTTCCTGATCTTCTTTGCTAAAAGGCGTGGCGAAAGAATGGTAGCCCAGGCGTCCGGTAAGCACATTGGTAAGCACAGTAAGGTTCTTTACCAGGTTAAATTGCTGAAAGACCATGCCAATATGCCGACGGTATTCACGCAGTTTTATCCCTTTCAGTGCCAGAATATCCTGATTTTGGAAGCGGATTTCGCCGCTTGTAGGTTCAATCAGGCGATTTATACAGCGCAAAAGCGTAGATTTCCCGCTGCCAGAAAGCCCCAGCAAAATAACAAAATCTCCCTGTTTCACTTCCAGAGAAAGCTGGTTGACAGCCAGGATTTTGCCGTCATAGCTTTTGTTCAGATTGCGGACTTCCAGGAAGTTGTTGCTCAAAGCCATACTCATTTGAGCAACGAGGCAGGATCCATATCCATTGCTTTCAATGTGTTACGCACAACGTCATAATCGGCATCAGTAGCATGTTCCAGCCCGTCAATATCGTACAGGGTCTTCAGAGTTGCCTGCCCTTCTTTTTTTTGACCATAATTGTACAGGGCATCAACTACTTTGGTTTCCAGATCTTTGGGCAGGTTTTTACGGAAGGTAACCGTGTCGTTAGGAATCCAATCGGTAAAATCGATGATGCTTATTTTGTCAAAAACATCGGGGTGAGTTTCATACAGCTTTTCCCGCGCATCCATCGGAGTACCTTTGGCATCGGGTGGAGACCAATAAGAGCAGGCCACATCTGCCCTGCCGCTATAAACTGCTAAGATTGCTTGGGGATGACCACCGGCAAAAATGTGATCTTTGGGAACGATTCCTTTCTGCTTCAGCACAGCCGAGGGATAGATGTATCCCGAAGTGGAAGCTGCATCGGTATAAGCCACAATCTTGCCATGAATATCGGCTAAAGTTTTGATACCGGAATTGCTACGGCACACAAATTGCCCGCGATACTTAGTTAAACCATTGCGCACGGTCATCAGCTTCACCTGTGCATCATACTTCTGTTGAGCAAGCACATAAGCATAAGTTGGCAGCCAGGCTATATCGGCTTGATAGGTGCCCAGAGCTTCAATAACTGCTGCATAGCTGGTTGGCACGGCAACTTTGAAATAATATCCGGTTTCTTTATGCAAAAATGCCCCAATAGCCTCTCCGCTTTGGACAACTTTACCGGCTTCCAAAGAAGGAACAAAAAACATCTTTATCGGGTTCTGTTTCGTGCCCAATTTGCGGTTCGCCTTGGCAAGACGAGAACTGTCATCACCACAAGCGCTTAAAAGCAAAATGATGGCCACAGCAAATATAATTATTCTTCTCATAAGAGCATTTCTCCTATTTTTGGTCTCAGAAAGACTACTGTTTTAAGCAGGGACACTAAAGTCAAGGAAAATAAACCTTACATGTAATCCCAATCTTCGAAAAACTGATCTATCAGCAAGATAGGATTAGGCCAGGTGCTTTTCACGGTAAGGCGGCTTGCTCCATCCAGAGTTTCGCCATTGGTGTTAAAAATGCAGTTAGGCAGAATGATCACCTCATTTTCTTCCGGATGAAGCTGATTTTTCAGGTCAGAATAGGTTAACAAGCCACAAACACTAATTTGGGGACCAAAAAAATCATTCCTGATTACCTGCACCCGGATACTTTGGTTTTCCAAGCGGAGATTTAGCTCTGCGGCTATCTGGCTAATCGTGCCCAAAGCACTGATGGAGCTGATCATCAGATAGTTTGCAGGTTTCTTACGCAGTTCTTTCAGTAAAGCACGTTTTTTGCTGCGGAAAATCTGCAAACATAAGCGCAGCATGCCTATCCCGTTCTCTAACTGGGGGTAATCTTCGTAATATTCCTCTGCGGGAATTGGTTGATTAGCCTGCACAAAGAACTCATCTGCAGGAAAAATAATCTTGCTGCCATACGTACTGCGCACATCGCTTATGATCTCCAGGGTTTTTAGCGCGCTGCTGGCGTTAAAGGTGGTAAGCTTGCAAAGTTTATCGCGGAATTGGGTAAGCCCAACCGGAACTATGCCTATGGAAAGCAGATTTATCTTAGCCTCAAGCAGCTCGCACAAGCTTTTGCGCAGTTCTTCGCCATCGTTGTAACCGGGAACGCACACAATCTGGATATGAAACTTTATGCCAGCAGCACTAAGGCGCATAAGCATGGCTAAGGCATCCACCTGTGTAGCAGAACGCATCATCTTTTGCCGCAAAGCATTATCTGTGGTATGCAGCGACACATAAATAGGGGTAATCCGCTGCTGCATAATGCGCTGGTAATCTGCTTCGCTAAGGTTGCTGAGGGTGATATAATTCCCAAAAACAAAAGAGAACAGGTAATCATCATCCTTGCCATACAGGCTGTCACGCAAATTGGGCGGCATCTGGTCGATAAAACAGAAGATACAGGAATTGTTGCATTCGCGCACGGTGTATGGCTCTGGTTCTATGCCCAAAGAGCGGCCATGTTCACGCTGAATAAGCACTTGGCGGCTCTTTCCGTTCGCATCCAGCAGTTCCAGCTCAAATTCGTAATCGGAAGTATAAAATTCCAGATCAAGGAAATCGCGCACAGGCAAGCCATTCACGGAAACCAAGCGTTCACCCGGCATTATATTGTACGCTGCAGCCAAGCTCTTGGGCATAATGCTTTGAATAGTAATTGCCATTTTAACTTTTTGCCTTCGGGATTGTTGCAGGAATTTCGATAAAAAAGCGCGAACCTTCATCAACCACACTTTGCACCCTGATCTTTCCACCCAGAAGCACAACTATCTGCCTGGATAAGCCAAGGCCAATTCCCAATCCGCTATAGCGGCGGGTAATACTGTTATCAGCTTGCTCGAATACATCAAAAATGTGGGGCAGTTTATCTTCCGAGATGCCAATACCACTATCGGCTATTTCCACAATCAGAGTTACCTCGTTGTCGTTAAGCCGCTTAAAGGATGTTTTCAGGGCTACAAAGCCAGTTTCGGTGTATTTGATTGCGTTGGACAAGATGAAACTGACCACCCGCTCCACTTTATCACAATCAAGATTAAGCTCTGGGATGGCTGCATCACACTCAAACACGGGATTAAGCCTTTTAGCCGTAATTAAAGGTTGAAAATGTTGCCACAGCTTATCGGATATTGTCCGCGGGTGACATGGTTTAAGATCAAGCGAGTTCTTCCCCAACTGTAAGTTACTTAAATCCAGCAGGTTACTTATTATCAACAACAGCTTTTTACCGCTATCGATAATCACATTCACATAATCTGCCTGAGCTTCATTCAAAGGCGTGTTTTGCAGCATTTGCGCAAAGCCCATAATCGCATTCATGGGGGTGCGTATTTCATGGCTGATGTTGCCGATAAAAGCGCTTTTTGCCTGTATGATACTCTCGCTCATGGCTTTGTAATCTTTGGTATTGGCAGTTTTTGGCACAGTTTTGGGTGCATTACGTCTGCGTTGTGCTGTGGAACGCCTCATGTATTGCGAATCCTATCGTAGCGAAATTTGAAGCGCTTGATGCCTTCGAAAATTGTGCGTGCCAGCCGCTCCTGATAATCTTCGTTTAGTAGCAGTTGTTCTTCTTCGGGGTTGGATATAAAGCCCATCTCAATAAGAATAGCGGGCATAAAGGCACCACGAAGCACATAAAAATTTGCCTGTTTAACGCCTCTATCCTGCGATTTTGTGCCTGCCACCAGATTTTGCTGCACGTTGTTTGCCATACTATTGCTGCTTTCCAGATGCTCTGATTGGCTGAGATCACTAAGGATGAAATCCAGGTCATCATATTTGTTTTTTGCGGCTTTACCGCCTTCATAGCGCTCTACCACATCATTTTCCAGGGCTTCCACAGCACGGGAATCAGAAGTCTGTGCAGTTGATAAATAATAGGTTTCCAAGCCTCTTGATTGCGAAACTTTCGAGGCATTGGTATGAAGGCTAACGAACAAATCCGCCCTACAATCATTGGCGATGCGGGTTCTATCCTGCAGTGAAACAAAGCGATCATCGCTGCGGGTTAGCACAACTTTTATGCCCAATTCCTTTTCCAGAAGAGCTTTCAACTTCAGCGTAACTGCCATGTTTACAAACTTTTCCTGCCCCTTCAGCTTTTTACCTACAGCACCGGGGTCTTTTCCGCCATGGCCAGGATCCAGCACTATGGTAACCACGCTGTTATCCCTGGGTTTATCGATGGTTATCGTTTTTCCTTTCACAGCTACGGCTTTGCTAAAATGCGTGCGCATGTGTTCACTTATGAAAACGCTTGGCAGATAAAGGTTTGCACCCTTGCGCAGCAGAGGGTAGTGCATATTGTAGGATTCGTTTTTCAGGCTGTAATAAGGCGAGGCTTCCAGAAAGATAAACTGATCATCATAAATGTGCAGATATAGCCTACTATCGCTACGATCTTGCCTGCTAACGGCTTTGAAGATCGTGCTGAAATCCTCTACATCCACATAGCGGATGCCAGCGAACGTTGTTTCTGGCAGGTTTTTGGCTTTGCTATCTCCTTTCACCAGGATGCTTAAATCTGCAAAGAGGCAGCTACCAAGTACAAGCATTGCTAAGAGAATTATCGTGTATTTTTTCATGAGTTTTGCTCCCTTAAGTCTTTGGTTGTGGAGTCTGTTACTACTGTTTGAAAGCTTAGCTCGCGCTCAAAATGAGGTGTCCAGTTATCATTACAGGATAGCTCCTGCGCATAAACATGCTCAAAACCCAGTTCCTGCACGGTTTCCAGCACTCTTTGGTATTCGGAGGCACTTATTCCACGCGCTAATTCGGGATATTTACAGGCATCTCCTGCGGGATAATATTGCCCCATAATGCTAAGCGTAACCGCGGTGCCAAGCTCTTCAGCTATGCGGTACAGGCTTTGTTTGGTGCCACTTAAAGCTCCGGGAAGTACTAACAGCCGGATTATCATGCCACGCGTGGCGAGGCCATCATCACCCGTATTTAGTAACCCTACTTGTGCGTGCATTTCCTTTATGGCTTGCAGGGCAACCTGTGGATAATCCGGTGCATGGGAATACTTTTTGGCATAGATGCCATGCGCATATTTGAGGTCTGGCAAATATATGTCCACAAGCCCGGCAAGGCTTTGCAGAGTTTTTACGCTCTCATAGGCAGAACTGTTCCAAACCACGGGAATCAGCAAACCCTGTTTTTTAGC